>CAZTUL010000056.1:0-12470 GCA_964616275.1 uncultured Spirochaetaceae bacterium
TTACATCGCCATCGCAAAAGGAGCGGGCAATTAACGGAGGAACCAGCGTCTGCTGGTCGAGCCGTGCCCGCTTATCTACAGGAACCGACCCTTCAAGCGTTGGCCCGACAATAAGTTGCCGTTCTCCGTCCAGTTCAGTTCTTGTAGAATATACGAAGGATACATAGCTTTCGGCTAGTACCTCATCCTCAATTCTCCACCATAAATGATCATGCATTCGTTCCAGCCGTGTTCTATGAAGCGATACTGAATCACCCTCACCAGCTGGATTCATAATTGCCTCGTACACACTGCAAACCGTTCTGTACGGAAGACGCTTCCCCTCAGTTTCAACAAGACGAGACCACGCAGCGTAGATGACCTGTTCAACCACTAGGCGGTTCACCGTCTGAAGTCGAGGTAAGTAAAGAAGCACTCCCCCGTCTGGATGCTGTGTAATTGCCGCTTCGGCCTCATGTATCTGTGGAGTGATGAGACTTGCGAACGCCTGTGCCTGCAATGCTGCCTGCTGCAACGATTCACGATACTGAGGAAACAGCTTGGAAATCTGAGGAACGAGTGTATGCCGTATGCCATTGCGAAGATATCGTGTATCTGAATTAGTCGAATCTTCCACCCACTGCATCTGTTTTTCACGGACAACCGATTCAATATCGCTTCGCGTCAGGTGCAGCACAGGACGAATAATGGCATCCCGTTTTTCGGCAATCCCCTGCAACGACAGGATACTCGCTCCCTGAAGCAATCTCATGAGTATTGTTTCACTTTGATCATCCAATGTATGGGCAGTGGCAATATAGGTATACCCTAATGCTCTTTGTTTTGCCTCAAGCACAGCATACCGCAAGACTCGTGCAGCTTCTTCAATACCATTGCCACGCTGTCGTGCACACTCTGCAACTGCCGACTCATCCAATCGCTCAATATACAGCGGCACACCGAGAAGCTCACAATTTCGCTGGTTCAACTTTTCTTCTGCAGCAAGCTCATCCGGAGCTCTCAGCCGATGATTCACATAGAGGGCTGCAAGGTGATCTATCGGCAGTACCTGTGTGAGAAGAATCAACAGGGCTAATGAGTCGGCACCGCCACTGAATGCAACAAGAATCGTATCATCTGAGGAAATGTGATTTGTGGAAAAAAATTGCTGTACACTATGAGCGGCCGATTCGCTTGTTGTAGTCATGTGCGACCTCCTGAGCCGTCTCTCCCTTACAGAGGCGAAGTGCAGCCTCGGCGGCAAGTGAAACACCCTGAGCAAGTCTCTCCTTTTCGTCGGCATCTTCAGGGACCGAAAGTACATGCTCCACCACGGTAACACCCGTTTTTGGTCGTCCAATACCCACATAAATCCGGGTAAAATCGGAAGATCCGAGATGCTCTATGAGCGATTTAAGCCCATTATGACCGGCCGAAGAACCTCCCCGTCTCACCCGGATAGTGCCGGCAGGCAAATCAAGATTATCACAGATTACAATCAAATCCTCTACCGAGTATCTGCGAGGAATAAAATAGTGTGCAATATCTCCCGACCTATTCATGAATGTGAGCGGTTTGATGAGCAGGGCATGCCTTTTCGGGCTCACTGAGACCCGAGCTTGTCTATAGAGACGCAAACAGCGTCTCCTCATCTTTCCATGAAGAAACGCTGTCATACTGTCGAGGGCGTCAAACCCTACATTATGCCGTGAGTGGGTATACTGGGAACCAGGGTTCCCTAACCCGAAAACAAGTGGCAGAGTGGCCTCCTTCTTCCGATAGGTTACTCTTCAGTTTCCTCGGAAGCTTCTTCAACAAGAGCCTCTTCCTCTTCACCCTCTTCAGCGGTAACAACTTCCTTGACACCCTTCACCGTTGCAATGGTGGTTTCATCAGCCAACATAAAGCGAACACCATCAATCTTTGCAACCATGCCGAGGTGTACACTCTCATTCAAACCGAGCTTGGAAACATCCACCTCTATATGTTCGGGAAGATCCTTTGGAAGACATTCAACTTCAAGTTCATGGGTAACCTGCTCAAGAACACCGCCGAACTTAGCACCTACCGGATTACCATGCAATACTACAGGAACGTTCGCTCGGAGCACCTCACCCTTAGTAACTTCATAGAAGTCAATGTGGTAAATGGTACCTTTCATAACATTTTCCTGGTAATCCTTCATGAGAACCGAATGATTCTTTCTGCCAACCTTAATTGTGAGCAGTGTAGATTCGGAAATATGGCGCATCATGTTTTGAAACTCTTTAGCATCGAGCGTAATGTGCACGGGATCCTTCTTACCGTAGATAACGGCGGGAATCCGACCCGTTGCCAGCACTCTTCTGGAACCAGCTGATCCAAAATCATCTTTTCTGAGCATGCCGGTCAAATTCGTGTCTTTCATGAGAAACTCCTTGTACTGTCCTTACCAGGGGCGGCAGGATTCGAACCTACGCATGCCGGCACCAAAAACCGGAGCCTTACCGCTTGGCTACACCCCTACGCCCACATATACATGTATGGCAACGCCTTGTCGTAGTACAAGACGCCGCCCACAAAAATACAGGTTTTTGTTCCCTTTGTCCAGTGGGTTAGCTATACCTCAAGTGGTTTTTATTCTTGTGAGCCGTCTTCGAACTCTTCTTCGGTCCCTGGAGGCGGTGCGTTTTCAAACGCTTCAAGAATTGCATCCTGCATTACAGCACGAAAATCGCTGCTGATGGGATGTGCAACATCCTTGAATTCGCCACTTTTCGTTTTCCGACTCGGCATTGCAACGAAGAGACCCGATTTCCCGTCGATAACCTTGAGATTATGAATGACAAATTGATTGTCGAACGTTATAGTTGCATACGCTCGCAACTTTCCCTCTGAAGCTATCCTACGAACCCTCACGTCGGTAATTTCCATGCGAACACCCCTTACGCTGTATCATAAGGAAACGGTAACACCAGAATGGGCCCGATGCAAGCATTTTATATCATAAATCGTCACATTGGCTTCAATTTTTTTCATTTTTGTCCGAAATCGGGATAACACAGTATCTTCTTCAGCTAAAACACAGTATGCCGCTCCGCTTCCACTTATCGTCCCAAATAAACCCGGCTCAGACGCGACCAAGCTGTCGAGTGTGTCATAGAGTGATGCAAGCGATCCCATAACAGCTCTGAAATCGTTATGAAAGTGCCAAGCGCCCGGGGATTCTGAGTACATGCGGATTAATGCCTCCTTCTCAGGTGAAGCATAGGACTGCAATCCTTGTGCCCGTGCAGCATCGAGTTCGCTGAATGCATATGTAGTAGAAATTCCTGTATCAACCGGCATAACAACCAAACCAAAAAGGTCACTTCTCGAATGAATGCCCGTAAGTATTTCACCCCGCCCCTCCACACACGCTGCTGCAGAATCACCAAGAAAGAAGGGAACATCGGAACCGACTTGTGCTCCCATATCTCTCAGTTCCTGTGCACTGAAAGGTGTCCCACATAATGTATTGAGAAGCAACAGTACGGTTGCAGCATCACTTGAACCACCTCCAAGGCCAGCCTCCATGGGAATTTTTTTTATGCAATTAATACCCACATTCGCCTGTAAGCCATGATTCTTTGCAAAGACCTGTGCAGCTCGTGCCATCGTATTGCTTGAGAAGGGTTCGAACACGCCCATATCGACCATTACTGAAAACTGAGAAGCACGAGTGAGTTCAATGGTGATAAAATCGGCAAGATCAATCATTTGGAAGATAGAGAGTAAGCTATGAAATCCGTCAGCTCTCCGCTCACCAACCGAAAGATGCACATTAATCTTTGCTGGAGCATATGCACTGGCAGAACTCTTGGTACCTAGCTCCATAATCCAGCCTCTCTCAGTTGTGCTGTCACCTTCCGGTTCCACCCATTATTTGCCTGGGGATTTCCCGGACTCGGATGGAGGATGGACGTTACAGGAATATCGAGATGAAGGCGACGTGCACATGATTCAAGTCTCTTACGTGCAAACACACCTACCCCCACAAGAGCTCGTGGTTCCACCAGGTTCACTATATCATCGAGATAGGAATCACAAACTCTATCAAGCTGATTTCGCTCTTCTTTCGGAAGTTTTTCTGGAACAACATTCTTTCCGGTCTTACCCCCATCCATGAAAACAAGGGGACAATAGTTCATCACTGCATTACAACTGAAAAACGCATCAGCCGAGCCAAAACGTTCCTGCATGAGCGACCATAACCGATTACCGCTCACTTCACTGCGTGTAGTCGAAAAGCCGAGAACAGGTCGAGCCGGATGCTCTCTCTTCGGTTTGCCGATTGAACCGGAAAGGTGCATCCATTGTTCAACCGCCTCAATCTCGCCAAAGGGAACACCGGTCTGAGCCATCCCGAATGGTCCCGGATTCATCCCGAGAAAAAATAGGTCTGGTTCATGGTGCACATATTGCCTGAGGTACAGTTCATGTACCTGCCACGCATAGTCAAGTGGATTATAGATATACCCTTCGAACGAAAAGGTGATGGATTGCGTCTCGAGTGCAAAGGCACGCGTACGTGCAACCAATGCATCTGCGATATCGTTCATAGCATGGAACCTCTTGAGTAAAAATTCGACTCGGCAAATATATCATGCCCTGCACAAAGCTGTCTACCAAAGTACCGATAAACTATAGAGGCTGTACGTTTTACACGATATCGCTTGCTCCAAACCGCTTTTACCGATATGCTCGAATCAGCACGTAAGAAAGAGGAGTTTCACAGGTGAACCTGGTTCGTAAGTTCCGGGAAACTGCATTGTCGGTTCTCCCCATTGTTCTCATCGTCATAATATTGCAGCTCACTGTGGCACCAATCGGCTGGAGAGCTGTCGGTACGTTCTCTCTTGGTGCTGTAGCCATTATTGTAGGACTTAGCCTATTTCTCCTAGGAACCGACATTGGAATTATTCCAGTTGGCCAGCGTGCCGGCTCTGCACTCATGAAAAAACGCAACCTCCCTTTGCTGTTAGGTGTCGGTTTTGTGATTGGACTTATTATCACCATCGCTGAACCACAGGTGCAAGTCCTTGCACAGCAAGTTTCACAACTTGCACCCCACATTGCAAAGACTCCTCTTGTATTGGCTATCTCCCTGGGTGTGGGCCTGTTCGTAGCTATCTCATTCGCCCGAATCGTATTCAATATCGGGTACCGCTGGACAATTCTAGCCTTCTACTTCCTAGTGGCTCTCCTCGCATATAATGTAGATACCTTTTTCTTGGGTATCGCGTTCGATGCAGGAGGAGCAACCACAGGTCCCATGACCGTTCCCTTCATCCTTGCTCTTGGAGTTGGTGTTGCAGCAGTCCGGAAAAGTGCACAAAGTGAACAGGATAGTTTTGGTCTCGTCGGTATTGCCTCCATAGGACCGATCAGTGCTGTGCTGATTATGGGATTAGGAACTAGTACCGCTTTTCAGGCAGGAGGTTCAACCGAAGCGGCTGTTGCTGAAGCAGCACCTTCACTTGGCAGACTCTTTATCACCAGCATGAGCGAAGTGGCTCAGGCACTCGGTCCTCTCGCTGTATTGTTTCTCATCTTTCAAGTCACTCTCTTGCATCAGCAGCGTAGACAGTTTATCCGCATGCTTGAAGGATTAATCTATGCAGCAATCGGCCTCGTTCTCTTCTTAGTCGGTGTGAATGGAGCCTTCATGCCGGTTGGGACCCAGCTCGGAGCACTTATTGGAGCTTCAGAATTCACCTGGGTACTGATTCCTATTGGGCTCTTTCTTGGTGCAGTGGTTGTTCTTGCCGAACCGGCGGTATGGGTATTGACTGATCAGGTTCGCGATGTCTCTGGTGGTTCCATCAAAAAGCCAATGGTGCTTGTGTTCTTCTCACTCGGTGTCTCTATTGCTGTAGCCCTAGCTATGGTGAGGGTGGTAACACACCTGCCACTCATCTATTTTCTCATCCCAGGATATATTCTGGCACTTCTTATGATGTTCTGGTGTCCGCCACTGTTCACCTCTATCGCATTCGACTCTGGTGGTGTTGCCAGTGGGCCTATGTCGAGTTCTTTTCTGCTCGCATTCACCCTTGGAGCCTCAACAGCAAGCGGCGGAAATCCCTTTGCCGATGCATTCGGCATAGTGGCCTTGATTGCCATGACACCACTTGTTACCATTCAGCTGCTCGGTCTACTCTACAAGAGAAGACAACGACAATCGGATGAGCAGCGCCATCGGGAGGATTCACACACATGACACACGCTGTACCTACACATTTCTACCATGGGAAACTGCTCGTAAGTATTGTACAAGCCGGGGTAGCAGAATCACTTGTTGCCGAAACAAAGCATGCCGGTGCACGAGGAGGAACCATCCTGCTTGGAAAAGGCATTGCAGACAACGCAATTTTACATATGCTTGGACTTGGAGATGCCGAAAAGGAGATTGTACTCACTCTGCTTTCAGAACGAGAAATAGAACCGGTAATTGAGACACTGCACCACTTTCGAAGAGATAAGCGTCTAGCTTGTGGAATTGCTATGTTGATAGATGTTCCACACCTCCTCAGTCATACGATGCAGACATCTGATTCTGCTTCACCCACTGATGGGGAAGATAAAAGGAGAACCACTATGGATAGTCCACACACACTGATTACCTGTATTGTCAATAAAGGAGCGGCTGATGAGGTTATGGATGCTGCTCGTAAGGCAGGTGCTACCGGAGGAACCATTCTTGCAGCTCGAGGCACTGGAAAAGAGGAGGATGTAAAGTTCTTCGGTGTTCAAATAGTACCCGAAAAAGAGATGCTGCTGGTACTTGTTGGAGCGGGTCTTACCGGAAAGGTTCTCGATGCTATACGAGCTGTCCCCTGCTTAGCAGAACCTGGATCGGGAATCGCCTTCTGTGTTGATGTTGAACGGTTCATGACCCTTGGCGGCAAGCTTCCCACTTCGTGATGAATGGTATCGGTTACGCTCACTTCGTTGGGAAATGAACCTGGGTACTCATGCTAGAGCGTGCTGAACGGATCCCATGGGTATGCAGAACGTAATGCCGGTAATGCTGCTGCAAGATTTCTATTCGAGGGAACATGCACTGGCAAATCCAGAGCGAACACCTCTGTGGCTCGAATTCCGCAGAGCCTCTGGAGCTGTGACTCTTCTATTCCTGCGTTTCGCAGAGCCTGAATGAGCAGTGCGGTTCCTGCAAATCCGGGAATACCAGAGGCACCTGCTGCTTTATCGGCACGTGTGTGCGGTGCATGATCACTCTCTATCCAATCAATTTCTCCGTTATATAATCCAGAAAAAATTGCCTCACGGTCGGCTGAACTACGCAGTGGCGGATTCATCTTCATGAGATGTCCTGGAGTGGAGGCAATCGTATCGTCAAGCAGTGCATGATGAGCCGTAGCTCCACAGGTTATCTTCAGTCCCTCGTTACGTGCATTACAAACCAACGCAACCGACTGGGCTGTGGAAATATGGCAAATATGGACAGTCCCTGTAAATCCGGTTCTCTGAGCAAGCATAATCTGATCTCGAACCGACTCAATTTCGGCCTCTGCCGGCCGAGCCGATCCATGACTTTCTGGGTGCTTCAGATTCCATAATTCGGGATGCATATACGATTCTTTTTCACAATGAATGGCGAGTACACCGTCATATCCGCTATCGGTGAGAATTTCGTACACATGCTGCTGTTGATCCACCTCCAGCAACCCCATAGAACCTGTCGAGTGGCCTGCAAAGAGCTTGAGTCCCACTACCCGTGGAAACAATTCACGATAGGTGCTGACTATCTCCCTCACCTGATTGGCCTCTGCTGTAACCCCGCCGTACACACCATAGAACATGTCACTGTTTCGTGATCTGCGCAGTGCATCTACTGCTGCATCCCCTAGAGCTAATCGATCACGCACCGCACGCTCACTGGTAAGTGTCGGAACAGTATTCGGCATGTCAAAAAGTGCAGTTATGCCACACTGTGCAGCACTAAGCATTCCGTGAAGCACCGTCTCTTTATCTCGCTGAATGCCATCTCTCAGGTGTACATGCACATCTATCATACCAGTTCAGGAGCCTCCCGCTGTAAGTAGTCATAATCCATGAAGGTTCCCCAGGCACAGGTAAGACGATCCCCACAGAGACATTCACCGCACATACCAATTCCACAGAGGGTGGAGAGTTCCAAAGAGAGGTGTATCCGTTTGGCATTCACCCCTGCTTGGACCATCTGTTGTGCAGCAATGCTCATGAAAATCGAGGGACCGACTATGTAACAGGAAAGATTATCGATAGAAGCTTTGGCCAATGCAGTTCGAACCGATTCAAGCACTCTTCCCGGTTTGCCATCATCTGCAATAACCGTGACTGGACCGTAATTTGCAAGGTTCTCTTCAAGAAGTCCACCCGATTTCGTATCGGTCTGTTCACTTGTACCCACAAATATTTCCATATTGGTTTTCTGTTCTTTAAGCTTCCTTGCTAAAGCCGGCAGCACCGCTACACCGGTTCCTCCTGCTACCAGAAGAGCCTGCGGTGTATGTTCACAATCCACAGCTTTCCCGTACAGACCGCGGATATAGAGGTCATCGCCCTCAGCAAGTGAAAATAGGGCCTCGGTAAAGGCTCCTCGGCGTTTAATAACAAAGGTGAGCGGTTCTGCCTCTGCAATAGAGAAGGGTTTTTCTCCCACTTCAGGAATCCAGAGAAAGACGAACTGCCCTGCCTCGTAGGCCCAACTTCCCTCAAGGATAAGAATAACTGTGTCTTTTCCGTGAAGTACTCGCTTACGAATGGCTCGTCGCTCATACTGCATCGATGGTGCAGTCTTGTAATACTGAGCAGCTTCCGCTTCGCTGTTCTTGTGTGCGAGAAGTGCGTGGGCATCGCTTAACAATGCGTGGGTGAATGCTTGCCAGTTCTGCTGCAGAACCTTACCAAAAGCCGATCCGATACCTACTGCATCGGCTCCTGCTTGAACCATTGCGGCAATATCGGCTCCTGTGGTGACTCCACCCATACCAATGATGGGAACGTCGGGGCCGAGCTCTTCACGTATGCGGCGAATGCATGTGAGGGCAGTATCACGCACCCATAAGCCGCTTTTCCCCCCTTTGCCTCCAAGTTTGTTCTGTAAAACAGGTTTGCCGCTTAAGGGTTCACGATGAACCTCCGGTCCAACCGTATTGATGGCGACAATACCATCGGCCCCGGCATCCATTACCTCACGTGCAATCACGGCAATATCGGGAACGTTTGGGGTAAGTTTAGCAAATATGAGGGCACCGCACTGTGGAAAGGCCTTCCTGATTTCTCGTACATACAGCCCGGAAATTTCTGCTGAACACCCGATTGAAGCTCCGTACCCGGCACTTGCGTGTGGGCAGCTGAAGTTAAGTTCAATAATATCGGCTACATCCTCAAACACATCTATAAGGGTAATAAAATCCTCTATAGTGGAGGCAGAAACAGAGACATTCAGCAAGGCTCTCATGTCGTAGGTATCACGAAGTGCTCTGAGTTCGCTATAAGCCTGCTGCATACCGGGATTTTTCAGCCCTACCGAGTTTCCGAACGAGCCGACCTCCGGTTCACAGATAATTGGTTCACGATTCCCCGGATTTGCCGTGACCTGAAAACTTTTAGTGGTTATTATGGCAAACTCAGGAAGATTTCGATCAACATAGGTAATGAGCGGAGTTTTTGTACTCAGCACGCCAGAGACTGTTGCCAGACCGAGATATTCAGGATTGACAAGAATAGTCTGATGTCTTCTAGAGAGAATCTTTCTCACTCTATCTGGATCTTGTTCCCATTTCACAGAGATGTCTCCTCACACAGGTTTTTTATATTTGCAATACAGAGGTCCAGCCAGTTCTCAGGAGCAGGAGCCTGCTTCCATGGATGAGTGAGGGCACTCGAACTATTAATCCTTGCATTTTGTACCGGGTACAAAGTTGATTGTAAGACATGCAGTGTTTTTTGAGCACTCGCTCCCTGGCTTCCGACTCCAGGTATGAGCAGGGGAACTTCGTAGGTTCCGAGGTATGCGGCTATCTGTTTAAGTTCCTGCAGACTGGTAGCCCCCACCACCGCACCGATGCCTTCAAACGTAAGTGACCACTGAGCAATCTTTCGTGCAACAGCCATGTACAAGGGCTCAAGATCACCTGAATCATCTACAATCGAGAGGTCCTGCAGATCCTTTGCTCCCGGATTACTCGTCCTATTCAAAAGGTAAATCCCTCGTGAGCCCTCATAGTGTTCATCAAACGGACTTACTGAGTCGGTCCCCATATAGGGACTTGCGGTCACCGCATCACACTGCCAAATAGCAAATGCCTCATGAGCATAATTCGCACTCGACCGGGCTATATCACCACGTTTGGAATCTAGAATCACCGGAATACCGGGGAACAATTGTGCAAGCAGATTAAGCACATCAGCAAGAGCCAAAGAACCCTCAAACTCCCCCTTTCGTGGATTATCCAGAGCATGATAGTACCCGATATTCGGTTTGAATGCTGCCGGGGAAAGATGTGCTTTCACCATTGCTTCGAACAGTTCAGAAAAGAATCGAACTACGTCCTCACGAATATTGCCAGAGCGATACGGCAGCACATCCCACTGGGGATCAAGGCCCATACAGGCACAGTTTCCTGCACGTTCAGCACTCTCTTTTAGTTGTAATTTGTATCCACTCATGTGTTACTCCTTCTGCTTTGGAGGAAATCCGTGAGCACTCCCCCAACCAAATGGGTCTATACGCCAATCGCTAAGCAATTGGGCCTCGTTCTCATCAACATACCCCGCAGTTCGGGCTGTTGCAACCATTGTATCGTAATCAAGCAGCGTGACAGCCTCACACGAAGGAGAAAGTGAAGCAAAGGCATCAAGAGAAGCCTGAAGACCATAGGTAAAAATTGCCAAGCAATACGAAATGGAACCCTGTGCCTCTCGAATAGCCTCTACAGCATGTATGGAGGATCCTCCTGTCGATATTAAATCCTCAATGAGCAGCACACGACCTCCCTGGTAGGAGCCATCGGCCCCTAACCCCTCAATCCTGTTCTGCAGCCCATGATCCTTACCCGATGAACGCACGTACGAAAGTGACTTTCCAAGACGGTCGGCAAGGCTCGTAGCATGAGGGATTCCTGCTGTTGCGGTACCGGCAATCTGGTCGAAATCCTCCCCCAAATTCTCCACAATAGCAGCAAACGCATCACAAATGAGCTCTCGTGCCCGAGGATCGGCAAGCAATCTTCGATTATCATTATAAATCGGCATACGGTATCCACTCGCCCAGGTAAAGGGCTCTGCTACTGAGAGTCGGATTGCCTCCATCTCAAGTGCCTTCTGTGCAATAAGCGGTCCATAATGTGCCTGGATATCGGTAATAGTTTTTTGCATGGCGAACAGATCTCCTTAGTAATTCCAAATTTCTTTAAATGTGTGCACAGTCCCACAGTAGGCACACGTATAGCGATTATCTCGGGTGCGAATGAACCGTGCAGGAACTCCCTCATTATGTGACGGATGGCTGATGCATGCCTCATTATTGCATGCTAAATCGTCAAAGTTGTAGATTCTTGGCGGAAGATGGGTTCTATATTTTGCTGCAACCCTACCATCATGAATAATATTCAGAGTGCACCCTGCAGCCACAGCGGCCAGGCGTTTAAGATCTTTTCTATCGAGCTGACGAGTCCCCGGTCTAAAAATTATTCCTTTAAACTTATCCTCTCCGGTACTTGTAGATATCCATTCTCCACCCTTTCCATCATCTAACCCCATCACACGACTGATGAGTGCCATATGCTTGCGAATATCGGCAGGAGTATCGCCCTTACAAATGTGATCAATCACGAGACCATCTCGGATTGGACGGACTCCCTCGGAGTATGAATCGGCCTTTTCAGAACTCGTAATCGGAGAACCCTCCACCTGGGTTATGTATTGTTCATCAACACGATCAAAACTCTTTGTCTCACCAACAAAATCTTCGCCGAGCCTTCCAGCAACGAGGGCAAGCAGTACGATTCTCACATACATGCCATTTATGGACTGACGCTCCCATCCATTCAACGGAGTATCATCAAGAAAGGTGGGGATGGTTGGATGTACGCGGTGTCTTGGAAGAGGATGATAGAACTTCGTCCCCTGAGGAAGGAGGGGAATCCACTCTTTCTGGAACGTTACCGCAGCACGCAGTTCATCCTGCCTCTTGAGAATTTGTTCACCCATTCGCTCCAGCTGCGGTCGAGTGAAGTACCATTTATCGGCAATATCGTTTTGCTTCAGGTAGTCTTGGAGCGATCCAAATATGCGCACGGTAAATCCATTCTCCTCCATTGCCATCCGATATACTTCAGGCATGGCCAACTCGAAAGGTGCGATGAGATCAATTTTCACCGAATCGAACACTCTCAGACCATTCGCCTTGGAATGGACTGTACGGCCGTGGTAGAGATCTCCCACGAGTGCTACATGTATGG
>CAZTUL010000056.1:12570-14148 GCA_964616275.1 uncultured Spirochaetaceae bacterium
GTATCGGCATAACTCTCCCCTTTGTTAAACGAGGAACTATCTGTTGCCAGATCAGAAACTTTGGCTCTATGAAATTTTGCTGCATTTCTGAATGATTCCCTCGTTCGGGTACTATCTTCCAGAAATACTTCATACATTCCGAAGTCGGGATTGTCTATACGGAAGCGATCTAATGCAGCTTGATCATTTGCCGCAAGAGCCTCCTTTAATATACGCGTCTTTTCGAACACATATCGACGTTCTGCGATGGTAAAATCATCGATTACCGCTAGTGATCTTCCTTGGAAGACATTTTTTCCCATACACCCTCCTTTAGACCGTATGCACTCTGTGCACAGGTTTGTACAAGCCCCGATTAGGCCAAAAAAAATACCGGTAGATACCGGCATTACATGCTGATTGTTCATAGGAGATACGGGGGCCAAGGTCTGTGGTGCAACAATTTCTCCTTGACTTCATCATTCCCATCTCCTCGCTATACATGTGTCATCATCGAGAAAAACATAGCAGATGCTCGCCCTTCTGTCTACTCCTCACTTCTTCCCTGTGCACGTGGATCCATCTCAATCGATTCAAGTGGATCTGCAGAAAATGCAGGTTCATGGCTCGTGTTCTTTTTCGTTTCGCGTACCATTTCCTGCTCAAATGGACTTCGCTTCTCCATAAATGGATAGCTTGGCGTTAACGTACCTCGATTTCTGGACTTTTCACGCAACTTTAAATCATGCAAATAATTTTTCCGGTAATTACCTCGAACCTTACCCATTTTTCCCTTTTTCTTATTATTTGTATTGTACCGAGAACTATAGTATCGCTTTGCATAGCGGGAACTTCGGTAGTTGTAGTACCGTCCACCAGAATAGTATCCACCCATCTTCGATTCAATAACACCGTTGAAAATAACACCGAGGACATTTACACCCGCAAGGTCAAGATTGTCCAACAATTCGCGAAGAGCTCCCTTAGTGGAAATTCCGGCTCGAATATTGATAACAATCCCATCTACATGTTTGGCAATGGACATGAGCTCAGAGGCGAAGATAAGAGGAGGTGTATCTATGATGATATAGTCATACATGCCTAACAGAGTATCCAGCATTTCGGTGTATTCATTTGAATTGAAAATTGCTGATGGCAGTGGTGGCGATACCCCTGGCGGTAGAATATGGAGCGTGGGGACATCGGCCAGGGGCTGTACAATAACCTCTTCTACGGAGAGCCCTGAGACAACTACATCCACCAAACCCTTCTGAGACGGCTTAAGATTGAAATATGCTTCGAGCTGCGGTAACCGGAGATCTCCATCTATGAAGAGCACCTTCAATCCATTCATAGCCAGACTCGCTGCAATATTTGCAGACCCACTACTCTTACCCTCACCCATTCCAGGACTTGTAATGCTGAAAATGCGCTGATGCCTTCGCAGAGTACCAAAGGAGATATTATTTGCAATAAGTTTGTAACGTTCTGCTTCGAACGACAGGGGATCGTTGTAGACCACAAGGGAGGGAATATCGAGACTCTTGTCAAAATTCATAAGTGGAAGCCAGCCGAGAATGGGTCGATTCATCCCAGCAA
>CAZTUL010000057.1:0-13916 GCA_964616275.1 uncultured Spirochaetaceae bacterium
TGCTATCGCTCTTCGCCCAACCCCGTCAGGACCGGAAGGTAGCAGCGGTAAGCGATTGAACGGTGAGCCACAGGCGATGTATCGGAGCCAAGGGGGTTTTTCATTATCCATACCGCATGATATAGTTCTGCATGTCAGATGACATTGGAGAGACCATGGCATACGAAGTAACGGCAACGAGAAAACGACCTCAACTGTTCGACGGTTTAGTGGGGCAGCAGTTTGTGGTCTCAACAATCAAAAATTCTATAGAACAAGGCCGTACTGCCCATGCCTACCTATTCAGTGGACCGCGTGGTGTGGGAAAAACTTCATCAGCACGAATCCTCGCTAAAGCTCTGAACTGTGAACAGGGGCCAACGCCTTATCCATGTGGGGTCTGTGCAAACTGTAGAGAAATTACCCAGGGCAATGCAACCGATGTTATCGAGATAGACGGGGCAAGCAACACGAGTGTGAATGATATTCGTGTCATTAAAGATGAGGTTCTGTTCCCACCTCAAAGTTGTCGATATAAAGTCTATATAATCGACGAAGTACACATGCTCTCCACTAGCGCTTTCAATGCATTGCTAAAAACAATTGAAGAACCTCCCGAGTATGTCGTGTTCATATTTGCTACAACAGAAACGCAGAAAGTCCCTGCAACTATTCGCTCCCGCTGTCAGCAGTTCCATTTTCAGCTTATTCCATTGGAAACCATTAAGGATGTTCTCGTTCAGACAGCTGCAGAAATGGGTATTTCCGCCGAGCAGGACGCCTTGTTTTGGATTGCGAAGGAATCAACGGGGTCAATGCGTGACGCTTATACGCTATTTGATCAGGTAGTATCGTTCAGCAATGGAACTATAACCATGGAACAAATCCAGCAGAAATTAGGTCTTGCTGGCCTTGATAAGATTTCTGCAATTTTCTCTGCACTGTTGAAAGATGTTCCAGGAGATGCTCTTGCAGCACTCCACGTACTCCTCGACTCTGGTGTTTCAGTTGAACAATGCATTAAGGATGTAGCCGAATATATCCGAACATTACTTCTTGTTAGACGATCCATCTCAAATGAATCAATCCTCGGTATACAACTTGCACAAATTCCAGAGACAATTCGTGAAGCCTATTCCGATGAGCAGCTTGAGGCGGCTCTTGATCTCTTTCTCAGATTATATCGGGATATCCGTTTCTCACTAAATCCCCGATTTGAACTTGAACTTGCAGTGAGTCGACTCACCCATCTACGACATCTTGCATCATCCGTTACACTTGTAAAGAAGATGAAGCAACTGAAGGATGAGCTGATGAGCGGATCTATTCGAGTTGAGGCACTCCCTAAAATTCCAGAACCACAACCACACACAGTGATTCAGGACCCTCCCGAAGAACCAAAGAAAGAGAGTCCTAAAATTGAAGTTCAACCCGAAAAAACAGTTTCGGTTCAAGTTCAAAGGGCATCATTTGAGAGAATTACTAAAGATAGTCTTCCTGAATTAATTCAAGAGACGGCTGCAGAACGAGATCCTGCTGGCATTATCTTGAGCCAAGTAGTTGATGTGCAGCATACAGGAGAAAATCTTACGTTTGTATTTGCATCAAAGTTTGCCATGGAGAGTGCCAAACAAAATGAAAAGGCATTACGAGTACTTATCCAGCGGTTTACACAATTCGAAAATCTCAACTTTTCACTAGAAGAACCAAAACCCCCGATTCAGGAAAAAGAGACCCAAGACTCCAATGATATCGCACAAACAATCGCTACCCTATTTCGTGGCGAAATACTCCCAACTCAATCATAACATGGAGGAATTATGAACCCATTTGATATGTTCAAGAATATGCAGAATATCCAATCCCAGATGCAGCAGATGCAGACAAAGCTGAGTCAGATTCGTGCAACCGGAAGTTCTGGCGGTGGTATGGTTGAAGTCACAGTTAATGGGAAAATGGAGGTACAAGCTATTCAGATTGCTCCCGAAGTAGTAGATCCCTCCGATATAAAAACTCTCGAAGTACTTGTAGCTGCCGCCTTTAATGCAGCAGTGCAGAATGTGCAGGATATTCTTAAAACTGAAGCTGCTTCACTAGCTGGTGGTATGAACGTATGACCAGTTTAGAACTATTAGCCAAGCAGCTCTCTCGTCTTCCGGGAATTGGCCCGAAGAGTGCCTCTCGGTTGGCATACCATCTCATAAAGAGTGATCAGAATTACAACGCACAATTAGCACAACTCATTGGTACTATTCAGGAATTAGTTTTCCCCTGTTCAATATGTGGCAGTTATACCGAAATTGACCCATGTCCAATTTGTTCGGATGCATCAAGAGATCGAACTCTGCTTTGCGTTGTTGAGGAACCACAGGATGTAGTTACCATTATGGCGAGTGGCTCATACAATGGATTATTTCATGTATTAGGTGGTGCACTCTCCCCATTAGAGGGAATTGGACCAGATAAGCTTGATTTTGCAAATCTTATGAAACGTATTGATTCCGAACCCTTTAGTGAGGTGATTATTGCGACTAACCCAACTGAGGAGGGTGATACAACAGCTATGTATGTTCGACATCTACTCAAAGGTAAACCAATCACAGTTTCTCGGCTTGCTTCAGGACTTCCTATCGGTGGCGATCTGGAGTATGCAGATAGACTCACTCTTGCACGTTCAATGCGCGGACGGGTTGAATTTACCGAGTAATGAATCTGTAATCGTGTTTATACTATGCCACGTTCTTTTCTGATAATTTCGTATGCTTCCTGAATTTCCCGAAATTTCTCAGATGCAAATGTAGTGAACTCTTCTGGAAGACCTTTTGACGCAATTGCATCGGGATGAAACTCCCTACTCAGCTTTCTGTAGGCTCGCTTGATTTCATCTACTGATGCATCCGGTTGTACACCTAGCACTGCATATGCTTGAGAAAATGAGGCCGCCGCAGATTTATACCTTTGCTTAATACTTGTTAACAGAGCGTCGGGAATTCTGAATATTCTAGCAGAGAGGTTTATGAGACGATCTTCAGCCTCACTGATTGCCCCATCCGCTGCTGCGACACGTACAAAAATATCGACCATAAGCTCTAAAATTGCCCGCTCATGAGCAAAGTTTTGGTAAAACTGCGTTGCAAATTGTTCGAAAGTACCTCCACCAGAGAGAGCAGCACTGAACACACGTAAAGCTGCTTGGCGACTTTGTGGATCGAGTTTGAGGTCTCGATTAATAAATTCTTCAATCTTATTTTGTTCTTCTGGTAATAATCGCCCATCAACAGTTGCAAGCTTTGCAAGCATCGAAAATGCTCCTACAAAGAAAATCATCTGAGATTGTTGATGTGGATTCATTGTTTGTGAATCATAACCAAAAGTGGCCTGTTCCTGTCCGGTTGAGACCTGAGATGCTCGATCAAAAAGATTCCCGAAGGCAATCCCTGCAATCATACCAAGAGGCCCACCGATAGCGAGACCCATCGCACCACCGATTAATTTTCCCATCCATCCCATTGCAGCTACCTACAACTTATCAATGAGCATGGAGCATTTACCGGAAGGAATCGGAAGTGTTTTTTTCTTCTTTTCATCGAGAATTTCTATAGTAAAGTAATACAGTTTCTCTGACTCTAAACGTATTTCCCAACCACGGGCCTGCTTGTTGCTGAGAATAGTTATCATATTCCTCTTAAGCGAAAGGCCCTCAATCCCCATAGCTTCCAATGTGGTCATTGTCCAATCAACAGTTTTTCGTGGTAACGAAATCACTAAGCCGATAATATCTTCTATCATAAGAGTTATGGTAATGAGTCCAGTCATATGAATGAATCGTTTCTTCGGGAACTCCGGTATTTCCGGGCATGTGGAGGGGCCCTCTTTTGAGGGAAGATATGCTTCCCATACATCCCCCACATCCTCACCATTTGGATGCAATGTATCTAAGATGAAATAGAGGTGCCGAATAGAACACTCACGAGCAAATTCAAATTGGCCATACCGTTCAAGTCCTTTAACCACTACATAGGTGTTTAATGGGACAACACCTCCCTTATACCCGTTACCGTCTTCGGAATAATCGGGGTCACTCACAGGTATTGAAGGAAAGGGATTTTCTGTTCCAAATATGTCGGGATCAGACAACTGAGCAATAAACCCGTCAGCACGTTCTTCGTTGGGAATCTCTGCAAGCAGTGTCCAATACGCTCCAATGTGTTTTCGTGAAGTCTGCTGTTCCTTTACATCTAAATCGTAGTAGAACATATCCTCGGCATTCCACATCATTGAATTGATTCTTGTTTTAAGAGAGAAATAGAGTCGTTTATAGCGAAAACTCAACTCTTTATCGTTGAGGATGTCACCGATTGCCGAAAGATAGAGAGCATTTACCGCAAGCTGTGAATTAAAATCGACCGGATAGTACATGGAAGGTCTTGGAACATTTCCCATCATGCAAGCAGATTGCGGAACTGAATATAATCCATTATCGCGCAGGAAGTTCTCCTTGAGCCAATCAAAGTGTCGTTCAAGAATAGGAACAATTTCTTTCAAACGTTTTTTATTCCCAACCTTGTGATAAAATCCATACTCCACATAGGCAAAGATTGGAGGGCACACCCCTTCCGGATTATCCGGGGTAAGAACAGCAGCTCCGTCTTCAAGCGAATAATCACATCGAATAGCTCCTGACTCTTCTTGCTTTCCATAAAAATAGTCAATCATTGGAAACGGCGAATAATTCTGATTGCTATATACGAGAAAAAGAGCTGCCATACATGCATGGAGCTGGTTGAAAGTTTTTTGCCCAGGATAACTTAAGTAATTACCTACAAATCCATTACTTTTTGTCCCCTGAGTCCAATATTCATCTATCCATACCCAGGTTCGGTCATATACGTCAACAAAATCCTGGTCGTAAAAATGTACCGACGGTACTAAATCTTTAATCAACACCAACTCCTCATACTCTTAGACGAAAAACTACATAAATACGCACTGTAAACAATACAACGACATGGAGCATTAGTCAAATCAGGACTGAATTTTTCTTATACATTTTAGCCCAGAAGGATAGAGCGTAACGCCAATCTGGTTACAACCACGAGAAACCTCTTCTCCATCTGTATGGCAAACTAGATTGTTGGAGTCTGAAGTAATGGTAATTCGCTGGGCTCGAAACATACTGAACCGATCAGTTTTAAGCTGACTGCCAGAGAAGAATTTAATCGCGTATCGTAAAATTTCTCCCCATTTAATAGGTTTGTTTGCATAAACGATATCCAGCAACCCATCATCCAACTCTGCATAGGGGCCCATTATGAACGTTGAGCCCATACGGCGACCATTACAAAGCGATACCTGTTGAGTATCACAGTAAAAACTCCCCTGTTCAGATTCAAAATGAAGTCGAATCGCCGATGGATAATGTACCCAGACCTTTAAGAAACCCAGTAGATAACTGAGCATGCCACTTACTCGTTTAAAATCTGAGGCAACGAAATTAACCATTGGTTCAAAACCAATTCCCACTCCATTCACAAAACAGCGTCCTTCTGGGAACCTTCCCCCAAACACTTCACCATAATCTATTGAACTCCAAATCCGGTCAGCAATTAGCTGACATGCAGCTCCCACCGAGTTTGGAATTCCAGCAAAGAAAGCGAAATCATTCCCTCTGCCAATAGGAATAAGCCCTACAACCGGAGCCTCTTCATGCGATAACTTCATCTCACGGGTTGCCCTGATTACACCATCCACAACCTCATTCATAGTTCCATCTCCGCCGGCAGCTATGATAGTCTTGTATCCACTTGCTACCGCTTTATGTGCAAAATCAATTGCTTCAAAGGGTCGTGTCGTGAGCTCCATGGATATGGGAATTCCAGCTTGCAAAAAGAAGGCTTCTATTTCGGTGCGATGAGAGAGAGCTTTCCCCTTCGCAGCATTCGGGTTCAAAATAATACACAATTCGCTCTCAAGTGCTGTCTCTGGCATACGCCGGTCCCCTAGGTTTGTAGGATATATAGGTAATCAAGAGAGCATGATACCCTATTTACACTGGGTTTTCAATCCAATATAGTGCTTTACATGAATAGAATTAGACCGTTTCTCCCCATGAATCGGCACGAAATGGAACTTCGAGGATGGGATTCGGTAGATATTGTTTTTATATCCGGAGATGCCTACGTAGACCATCCATCATTCGGTGCTGCATTATTAGGTCGCCTTTTTGAGTCGAAAGGGTATCGCGTAGGAATTGTGGCTCAACCTCGATGGGATTGTACAGATGATTTTTTACCATTTGGAACTCCTCGACTTTGTTGCATGATTTCCTCAGGGAACATCGATTCTATGGTGAACCGTTATACCGCAAATAACAAAATCAGAAATGATGATGCATATTCACCCGGTGGTATTGGCGGAGCTCGTCCAGATAGAGCAGTGTTGTCTTATTGTGCCAGAGCACGTCAAGCATTTGGTAAAGAAACTCCCATAATTATTGGTGGATTGGAAGCCTCTCTTCGCCGTATGGCTCATTACGATTTCTGGAGCGATAAAATTCGAAGGAGCATACTCCTCGATGCAAAGGCAGATCTTCTTGTTTACGGAATGGGAGAGCTCCAAACACTTGAAATCTTGTCTCGTCTCGAGAAGGGTCTTTCGATTAAAGAGATGTCCGATATTCCTGGAACTGCGATTGCAGTATCAGGCAGATCACTTGAATCGGAACAAGCAGCACGACTTGATTTTTCATTTGAATTACTTCCTGACTATGAGACTATTGCCGAACGAGATCGCTTAAGTAATGCACCAACACAACAAGCCAAGCTCGCATATGCACAAGCTTTCCAACAACAGATACTCCATGAGAATCCATTTGAACCAACGGTATTGGTACAGCACAGTGGAGATAGAGTCGTGCTCATAAATCCCCCGATGAGACCTTTAACCCAAAGTGAATTTGATTCATTACAGGCCCTTCCTTTTACGAGAACCTGGCACCCCGAATATGACTCACGTGGAGGAATTCCGGCTCTTTCAGAGGTTCAGTTTAGCATTACCAGTACGAGAGGCTGCTTTGGATCGTGTTCTTTCTGTGCAATCACCAGCCACCAAGGACGTATAATAACTAATCGTTCGATAGCCTCATTAGTGGATGAAGCCAAAGAAATCACATCATTACCTAATTTTAAGGGCTATATTCATGATGTTGGAGGCCCCACCGCAAATTTCCAGGAAGTTGCATGTGACAGACAACTGACTAAAGGCCCCTGCAAAACAAAAATGTGTTTATACCCGGAGCCGTGTTCACGATTACAGGATTCACATCCAGCATATATGGAACGTCTTGAGGCAATTGAAAAGCTGCCGCATATAAAAAAAGTGTTTATTCGAAGCGGAATTCGTTACGACTATCTGCTCGCAACCGGGTCCGAACCTTCTCGTAAAAAGTTCATGGATAGACTTGTACAACACCATGTAAGTGGACAGCTTCGCGTAGCTCCGGAACATATGGATGGGCAGGCTCTCGACGCAATGGGCAAGCCCGCAGTATCGTGGTACGAACAATTTGTTCAAGACTTCGACGACGCCTGTCAAAGAGCTCATAAGGAACAGTACTGCGTTCCCTACCTGATTGCTGCACACCCGGGAACTACATTAGATGCAGCTGTCAATCTTGCACTTTATCTTAATTGTCATGAGTTTATTCCTGAACAGGTACAAGAATTTTATCCTACCCCTGGAACGGTAGCAACCTGTATGTACTTTTCCGAAGTAGACCCTCGTCCAGGAAAAAACTTTGCTCCAATTTATGTACCGAAGGGACGGGAACGACATATCCAACGAGCTTTGCTCCATTATCATAAACCGGAAAACAGGAAACTGGTACGAGAAGCCCTCATGCTTACTGGTCGAATCAACCTTGAATCAAAACTCTTTCGGTATAGACAACACAACAACTTGTCACAACACAGGAAACGTGGTAAAGCAGGTACATGAATCCTCAATCGCCCTCTATAATAGAAGAATCTAGAAAAGAATTTTTCTCACGCCTCATGTTTCTCGCTCTTCCTATCATGCTGCAAAACCTTTTAGTGTCATCGGTTTCGTTCATTGATACCATGATGATTGGAACTGTAGGTGAACATGCAATAGCAGCAGTCGGATTGGGGAACCAGATGTTCTTTCTTATCACACTTTTCTTCTTTGGAATCAGCAGTGGTGCTGCAATATTTGTAGCTCAATACTGGGGAGCACAGGATCGAGATTCTATGCACAAAGTCATGGGAATAGCTCTTATCCTCAGTGTAGGTGGTGCACTCTTAAGTTCCATTGTCTCCTTCGCTATACCTGAAGTTATCATGAGCATTTTTACCGATGATCCAACAGTTGTTGCGCTTGGGAAAGAATACCTTGAAGTAGTTGCTTTTAGTTATCCGTTTACTGCGGTAGTGATGATTTATTCAATATCCTTACGCAGCACTGGGGATGCCAAAACCCCTCTGAATATTGCAGTAGTTGCTATGAGTATAAATGTGCTTCTGAATTACGTGCTCATTCTCGGAAAGTGGGGGTTCCCCCGTCTCGAGGTACGAGGAGCGGCACTTGCAACCGTAATAGCACGAGGTGTAGAGATGGTACTGCTCTTAGGGATTATTTATAAAAAGAAGCACCCTGTGGCGGCTCCTCTGAAGCATCTCTTTGGATTCAATCGAGCGATGGTAAAAAAATATTTGATTACCTGTACACCAGTCATTCTAAACGAGGTGTTTTGGTCGGTTGGTATGACTGCCTATAAAATTGCCTATTCTCGCATGGGAATGCAAGTTATTGCATCGGTAAATGTGAGTGAATCAATCCAGAACCTCTTTTTCGTTGTTCTTATGGGAATTACCAATGCAAGTGCCATTATGATTGGAAACAGAATAGGTGAGAACAACATTAATCTTGCCAAACGATATGCGTCACGACTTTCATTGATAGGCTTCCTTGTTGGAGCTTTTCTTGGAGCTCTCCTTGCTGTTCTTGCTCCATTACTCTCTCGTCCGTTTAATCTCAGCCCAGCGGTAGCACATATGACTACCCTTTCACTGATCTCTCTCGGAGTTCTAGTCCCCATTAAGGCTTTTAACATGGTTCTGGTTGTGGGGGTGCTTCGTGCTGGAGGCGATACCCGGTTCTCCATGTTTGCAGAACTCTCTGGTGTATGGCTCATAGGAGTTCCCTGTGCTTTTCTTGGTGCATTAGTTCTGGGAATGCCGATCCATCATCTATACCTTTTTGTTGGATTGGAAGAAGCTTTTAAATTTGTAGTGGGAATTATTCGTATAAAGAGCGGGAAATGGCTGAATCGATTAACCGAGGATCCACCACCTCTTGTTGAATCACTCGCTTGACTCTACTGTCAAGAAATCAATCATTCATGATACTATGGAAGTAACTAATTACAGGAGGAAGGTATGACTACACCCGAACAAGCAAACCCAGCAGTTGCAGGATCGCCATATGAACGACTATGGAATTATTTTATGGATATTTCCAGAATCCCAAGAGAATCGGGAAATGAGGCGGGAGTTCGTGAGTATCTTATAGATTTTGCTAAAAAATACAATTTCCCCTCCTATATTGATCAGTCAGGCAATGTCATTATTAAGAGTCCTGCAACAGCAGATATGGAGAATATCCCTTCGTTGGCACTGCAGGGTCATATGGATATGGTCTGTGTGAAGGATGAAGGTGTAGATCATGATTTCACTAAAGATCCTATTAAGTTACAACGCGAAGGGGATTGGCTGCATGCACGCGGCACAACACTGGGGGCCGACAACGGTATAGCCATTGCTCTCATTCTCGACCTTCTTTCCGATTCCACTGCAAAACACGGACCTTTAGAGGCAATATTTACTGTGTCGGAGGAGACCGGTCTTGAGGGAGCTTTTGGACTTGATGCTTCTCGTATTGAGAGTAGGAAAATGCTTAATCTCGATAGTGAAGAGGAAGGAATATTTTATATCGGGTGTGCAGGAGGAGTTGAAGTCAGAGGAACTATAGCCAGAGAGTGTACACCAGCAGCCTCAGATGAACTACCTATGGAAATAGTGGTCGACGGATTACGTGGTGGACACAGTGGCGGAGAAATTCATAAACAACGGGCAAATGCAATTACCTGCATGGCAAGAGTATTACGAACTATTGCCGATACCGTGCCCGTCCGTATTGTTACCATCAATGGTGGAACAAAGAGAAATGTCATCCCAAGTAGTTGTAGAGCAACTATTTTGATACCCTCAAAAGCAGAGGATAGTGTTCTATCTCTAGTAAACTCAATGTATAAGGACATCAAATTTGAATTTGCTCAAGCTGATCCAGATTTGAAAATCGAGGCAAGGAAAACCAGAGAAGTAGAAACGGGAGCATCGTCTGTTGCCGATTCCCTAGCATTAATCAATGCCCTCTTTCTTGCACCGCACGGAGTTGAGGCAATGAGCCAGACATTGGAAGGTATTGTAGAGACTTCGAGCAATCTTGCGGCTATTTCGACAACCGCTTCACAGTTTGCTATTATTACGAGTCATCGATCTTCAATTGCTTCCAGTAGAGACATGGTAGCAAAGAAAGCTCAACTTGCATTCGAAACTGCCAAAGCAAAATGTTCCTTGGAAAATCCGTATCCGGCATGGACTCCCGACCCCACTCTCCCTCTAGCCCAGTTTTGTGCACAAGCTTGGAAGGAGCAAATGGGTGCAGAAGCTGAGGTTACGGCAATTCATGCCGGGCTGGAATGTGGCATTATCAACTCACTCATAGAGGGGATGGACTCTGTGTCTCTAGGACCAAATCTTGAAGAGGTCCATTCAACTAAAGAACGAGTCTCTATCTCCTCAACAGAGAAAATATCAGAATTTCTACGCCACCTCTGTACGGTAATAAATTAGTACCCGGTACAAACTTCTTTAACACTCTTTACTAGGAGTTTAGCTATTTCTCTAGCTTGAGCTTTGTCTGCATCGGAGGGGGCTCCTTGATACTCCACAGTTCCAAGGCAGTCCCATTTCAATGTATTCACAACTGGGTCGAACTGTTTCTGAGCTCCTCCTGACCAACCAAAAGAACCGAACCTCATTACTTTTCTATTGTTTACATGACTTCTTTCTAGAACATCAAGAATATGGTACATAGGGGGGAACATCCGATATTCATAGGTAGGCATACCTATGACGAGACCACTTGAACGCCAAGCAGAAGCAAGGACATATGAGGCATGCTCTGCAGGCACCTCGTGCATATGAACTATCATGCCCTCCTCTTCAATTGCCTGCTTAATCGTAGGAATGAGTGCCGCCGTATTTCCATACATGCTGCTCCACACAAACGCAATCTCCGGTTCAGCTGGTCCATTCATATATTCCGCAAGTCTCTTATAGTGCTGAATGATACGATTGGGATCTTTCCTCCACACAATACCGTGACTCGGAGCAACCATCTTCACCTCAAGATTTGCAAGCTTTTGAATACCTCTTAATACAAACTGGCTAAATGAGGAAACAATATTTGCATAATATCGCTCAGTCTCCGGAATAAGCAGATCCCACTCTTCTTTGGTTAATTCATCATCAAAACAATGATCATATTGACCAAAAGAGCCAAAGGCATCACAGGAGAAGAGAACACCATCTTCAGGAACAAAAGTCATCATTGTTTCAGGCCAGTGGATATTTGGAGTCTCTTCGAATACTAGGGTCTTTCCACCCAGATCGATGCTGTCGCCAGAGGTGACAGCTTGTACCTGCTCTGTAATTCCATAGAAAGCTTTTACAAGAGGAACTGCTTTTTTTGTGCAGAGAATCTTCATAGAGGGATTTTTTCTACATAATTCACCAAGAGACCCAGTATGATCAGGTTCCATGTGATTCAAAACTAAGTAATCTATACTTGAAAATGAAAGGCCTAGACTTGCAAGCTGCCCTTCAACCTCATCAACTGCACCTTCCCAGTCTTTTACTAGGTCAATAAATGCAGTCTTCTGTGACCCCTGTACAACATATGAGTTCAATAAAACACCGTGTTCTATTGGCCAGATTCCTTCAAAAAGGTCTCTACTTCCTATTCGGGCATATACTCTATGGATTCCAGGAACTAATTGATTGGGTTTCATAACTCCTCCTATTCTTTCATCTCTGTATCACATATACCATAAAAAATGAGCAGGTGGTAGATTTTAAAACTGTGAAACCCTCAGCCGGAGGTGATTCATTTCCTTTTGAATTGATTTCCACTGAGGTATATGTATCTGTAGGATACGTTTAAATTCAGAGCCATGGTTGAAGTGCAACACATGCACAACTTCGTGAAGAGCAAGATAATTCATCATATGTATAGGAAGCATGAGTGAGCGAAATGCAAATCTAATATCACCAGTTCTGGAACAGCTCCCCCATCGCTTTGGGAACCCCGACAAGTTTGTACCCGGTACAAACTTAAGGCCGAGTGTCTGGGACCAGAAGGAGACGAAGTATTGGTATACCGTAAGCCCTTCAGTCCTATACCAAGTCATGATAGCTTTCTGTATTGCTGCACTCTTTGCTCGTGGAGCTCTATAGACAATGAGGAAGCAGCCTTCTCGCATACAGGTTGTCTTTTTCTGAGTACTTTCAACAACTCGCAGCTGTAACAGCTCTCCGCCAAAGAGAAAGGTGTCACCAGTGGTATACGTGTGTTCTGGTAATGGCTGTGGCAATTGCTCCAGCCTCGATACATGTGCGGAAATCCATTGCTGCTTTTCAGCAACAAATCGGTCAATAGCTCGTTGTGATAGTGAGAGCGGTGCCAACACAACTACTTCTGCCGAATCGCTGACCGTTATTGCCAGATGTTTTCTCCGTTTTGACCGAACGAGGTTATACTGTACTTTATACACACTTTTCACTACAATTACCCCTATGAGTCAAGCAATTACATTACAGCTGTATCTACAACAACCGTTGCAGTACTCCAGATTAGTTGAGTTACCCTTCACTTCAAGTGCAGAGGCTTTTGACCATCTGTTACAACTCTTTGACACCCTACCCATTGGCAGTGATGGATGTCTAGTCTGCGATGCAGTTATGAATGATGACGTCTGCCTGGTGAACTATAGAGAAGGTGGATACTCTCTTGCACAAGAAGACAGCACTGCAGTAATTGAGATCATCCCTGGAACCTATATGTTCCAACAACTTCAGTTTCCTCCAACATCGGGAAAGCAGCTGCTTCCACAACTGAGCCGTTTCGCACTCTCCTTAGATTATTCAGATAAAAGTACTTACACAATTTATGTTCGCATCTACAAAGAAAAACAATTTGAAACCGCTATCCAGTTTATTTCCCCAAGCCAAACCAAAGAGGTATAAGAAAAGGAGCCACAAGGGTTATGAGTACCCCATGCATAATAGCAAGCGGGACTACTGTATCACCCAAACTCTTCTTTAAAAGTGGTAATGTAACATCCATTGTGGTAGCTCCTGCAATACTTACCGCTGAAAAAGAAATCCGGGGGAAGGTTGCAAGTAATGGGATTAAGATAAATGAAGCAGACTCACGGAAAAGATTACTGAGAAAAGAAACCGCTCCGAGGTGAGGATCCCCAAGTCCGCTGATAAGAACGCCTGAAAGCGAGTACCACCCAAACCCGGAAACAAGTGTGAAAGATTCTCTCAAAGTATATTGGGTTACTAATGGAATGCCGAGTGCTCCTATATAGGTTCCAACAATAGTAGATAACGGCAACAGCAACATAAGAGGAGATGTCAGTAGGGGCTTGATATTAACTTCATGCTGCACCATCTGCATTCCCACAAAAAAGAGAAGCAGGTAAAGAACTATTGTTATCATGGAATTGTCAAACCAGTTGAATAGTGGAGTAAATATTGTCATGAGAACACCCAATACAACAATCCCTATCA
>CAZTUL010000058.1:0-13744 GCA_964616275.1 uncultured Spirochaetaceae bacterium
TGGAGGAGGGTTCTCAGGTGGCGGCTTTGGCGGTGGCGGCGGCGGAGCCTGGTAGCTCTATAACTTTATAACTTTCATGGGAGACATATGGACGAAAAAAAAGCCGCTCAGACGAGCGACTTTTTTTTGTGTTTCTTCGCACTAATCGCGGTAATTTCTAGTTGGTCGTGGTTTTGCAATTGCCTCGTTTACACGAAGGTTGCGACCACCGAACTCTTTACCATCAAGCTGGGAAATTGCAGCCTCAGCAGCTGAATCTTCATCCATCTCAACGAAACCAAAGCCCTTGGGGCGGTGGGTTTCCCTGTCGATGATGATGTTTGCACTCAATACGGTACCGTACTGTGAAAACAACTCCCGAAGTTCTTCTTCGGTTGTGGCGTAACTCATGTTGCCCACATAGATTTTTTTTGCCATAAAGCATCCTTCACAGGTCCTAAGCCTGTTCTTATAAAATTGCTTCATTTGGCGGCATGCTTGACTCAATTTAATCGGTCCATTTGAATACGATGAAGACGGCTCGAAGAAAACTAGATTAAAAGAAACAGCTGCAACTCAAAAACGAAAGCACGATTACAATAGCATGGGGTATAATGTCTGTCAATATCTTGAAAAAGGGTGTGGCATGTCCTATATTGGTGCAATGAATATACTTGGTTTGCTCCTTTCGTTTACCCTTGTCGGGGTTGTTGTTGGGCTAGGGTTCTTGCTTGCAAAAAAGGAGCACATTACCTCCGAAGCGGTACGCAAATTTATACACATTGGAGTTTCGAACTGGTGGTTTATTCTCATTACATTTTTTGACAGTCTTGGGTCTGCACTTGTCGGACCTATACTGTTTATTGTCGCTAATGGTATCGCTGTTGCTTCCGGATTAGCTAATATTCTAGGGATCAGCGATCGACGAAGGAATATCGGCTTAGTCTACTTTCCAATTTCATTATTGTTCCTGGTAATGCTCGGGTACACAGGGACAATTCCCCTATGGGCTTGTGGCATTGGAGCAATCACCATGGGTTACGGTGATGGTCTTGCGGCTCTCGTTGGCAAGCAGTATGGAAAGAAGAAGGTATTTGGTGGGAAAACGATTCTTGGAACACTCGTTATGTTCTCAGTTACTCTGGTAATTGCTGCACTGTTTTCAATTGGGTATGCACTTCCTGGATTGTGGAGTCTAACCTGGTGGGTTTACATTGCGATTATTGCCCTTGCTGCTGCATTACTTGAGGCCTATACCCCGTTTGGCTTGGATAATCTTTCGGTTCCTCTTGGAACCGCATTGATCTCATTTTTTTTATTGGGGGGGATATGACACAAGGACTTTGGGCAATTTTATCTCCTCTCCTTATCAATATGACCATGGGAGTCATCGCATGGAGACTTAAATGGCTCACTTTTTCTGGTGGATGTTCCGCTGTTCTTGCAGGTTTTATTATCTATAGATTTCTCGGGATTGGCGGATGGGTTATTCTTATGATGTTCTTCATTACCGCGACAATCCTTGGTAAGCTTAGTCGGACTATTATGCGTAATGTGGGAAGTGATCTTCAAAAGAAGGGAGGAACACGGGATTGGCTCCAAGTGTTAGCAAATGGCGGAATTGCGACAACCGCAGCTCTCTTCTCTGGTTTTGGTGGGGGAACACTGGCACTGGTTGCTTTTGGAGCTGCTCTTGCAGCAAGTACCGCAGACACTTGGGCAGGCGAGGCTGGTATTTTAAGCAAGAAATCACCTGTGTCCATTCTCACTTTTAGACCAGTTCCCACAGGTATGTCGGGCGGGGTAAGCCTACTTGGAACTGTAAGTAGTCTCCTTGGCTCAAGTATGATTGCACTTGCGTGGTATGCAACATTTGCTAACTATAGCGATGAAAACTGGATGTTTTTAGCCTCAGTTGTAGCCGTTTCCGGTATAATTGGATCTCTCGTCGATAGTTATCTTGGAGCAACAATTCAAGGCCACTACTATGATCCTGACCGTGATCAAATTACCGAACATGAAGAACGTGATGGGAAAAAGTTAGCGTTGTGTCGAGGTGTTCGCTGGATAGATAATGATGTCGTAAACCTAATGAGCAATACGATTGCAGTTCTGCTTGCTTTAGGGTTTAGCCTGATATTCCTGTAGGAGAGCTCACATGAAAAAGTTTTTATTAATTCCCGATTCATTTAAAGGTACTATGAGTTCTTCTCAGATATGTGAAATCATGAAAGATTCTATTCAGCGGTACTATTCTGATGCAAACGTAATCTCCATTCCTGTTGCAGATGGCGGTGAAGGAAGTGTTGATGCATTTCTTACTGCAATGGGTGGAGAAAAGGTCTCTATTACAGTGATGGGACCTTTTTTCGAACCCATAGAATCATTTTATGGCATTGTCGGTGGTAATACTGCAATAATTGAAATGGCTGCCTGTGCTGGATTACCACTTGTCGGAGAGGAAAAATATCCAGATCAGACAACCACATTTGGTGTAGGAGAGCTAATTCTAGATGCGGCAAAACGGGGATGTAAAAGAATTATCGTTGGACTGGGGGGGAGTGCTACCAATGACGGAGGAACTGGAGCCGCTGCAGCAGCAGGGGTCTCCTTTTTTGACGAAGAGGGTGCTTCCTTTGTTCCCACAGGTGGCTCTCTATCAGAGATTGCACGGATAGATATCTCTGGAAGAGATCCCGTGCTACGTGATGTCGAGATTATTACTATGTGTGATATTGATAATCCACTTTATGGAAAGCAGGGGGCTGCTTATATCTTCAGCCCGCAAAAAGGAGCCGATGCATCCATGGTAAAGCGACTCGATACTGAGTTACGTGCACTGAGCAAGGCAATCATTACACATCTACATAAAGATGTTTCAAAAATTCCAGGTGCTGGAGCCGCTGGTGGCATGGGTGGCGGTATGGTTGCTTTTTTTGATGCACACTTGAAAATGGGTATTGAAGTTGTCCTCGACACAGTCGGTTTCAATGATCTTCTCGAAGGGGTCGATATGGTATTTACAGGAGAGGGGAAAATCGATAGCCAGAGTTTACGGGGTAAAGTAGTTATGGGCATTGCTCGGAGAACAAAACCTAAACAAATTCCGCTTATTGCTGTTGTTGGCGATATTGATGATCCCATAGAAAGTGCATATGACGAGGGAGTTTCGGCAATATTCAGTATTAATCGAGTTGCAAAAGATTTTACACAAGTTAAGGGAAGAGCTCCTCAAGATCTGGCACTTACCATGGATAATCTCATACGATTTCTTCATATACTTGGTTCTTGAGGGCAGATTTTTGGAATGGGAGTGATAGATGAATGGACTGTTTATCGGACTGACAACACTCGATTGTATCCACTACATTGCCGATGAATTCGGGCAGAATGTTAAAATCGCCGCAGAGGAGACGATTCTGTGTACTGGAGGCCCTGCAGCCAATGCGGCTATGACTTTTTCTCTGCTGGGAGGGAAGGCTCACCTAGTATCGGATTTTGGGAATTCTGAGCTTTCTTCTGTGATTCATAATGAACTTTTACACTATCAGATCTCCCACGAGACGCCAACCTTAGATGGTAATTGTGATCCGATTATTGCCTCGGTCCTGGTGCATACTCAGACGGGAAATCGAGCGGTAGCAGGTCAGAAACCTGAGACTTCATTTCAGACTCATTCGTTTCAGGAACCAAAAACAGAATTCGACGTGGTATTATCCGACACCTATTATATACCAGTCGCTCGTCCATATCTTCTATGGGCAAATGAACAGGGTATTCCTACCGTATTGGATGGGGGAAGCTGGAAAAACGGACTCGAACATGTACTTCCCCTGATTCACTATGCAATCTGTTCAGAACAGTTTTTCCCACCGGGTTGTCGTAATCACGAAGAAACTGCCCAATTTCTACATCAACGGGGTGTTCCAGCTGTGAGCATAACACGGGGAGAACGTCCAATTCTGGTATATCTTTCCGATGGATCATTCGAAGAAATTCCCGTCAAATCAGCGGGACCAGTGATCGATACACTTGGTGCAGGTGATGTCTTTCATGGGGCTTTTTGCTACTACATTGCTGCAGGGTATACTTTTATGGAAAGTTTACGGAAAGCCTCTGCTGTGGCTGCAGCTTCTGTGTGTTATCGTGGTCCGCGTGCCTGGAAAGAGATCATTGCCTGAGATTCTCAAGCCTCTGGTTGAGTCTCTGTAGTTTTTCTTTTGCTAATGAACCCACTCGAAATGGACGAATGCGGACAAGCAGCAATACAGTCTCCACACCGAATACAGGCAGTACTGTTTGGCGTCTCAAATACGGGGATGTTGAGTTTACACACACGCTGACACACCCCACAGGTAGTACAAGTCTCCTTATCAACTTTCAAACGATACAGCGAGACTGGATTGAACAATCCATATATGGCTCCAAGAGGACATACATATCGACAAAATGGTCTATACACAATTATGGAGGTAAGAACGGTCACAACAAGGATGACATTCTTCCACGCAAATAACCAACCTGCAATACTTCTTAAACCAGGATTACCAGCAAGTAATATGAGTCCGGATAATGTTCCAGAAGGACAAATCCAGGAGCAGTAATAGGGACTTCCCTGTCCCACGAAATCGATTAAAAAAATCGGCAGAATGATTACGAATACTACCAACACTACATACCGGAAACGAGAAAGATACTTCTCTCCGGGTAGACTTCTTTTTCGTTTCCACTTCTTTGGTATCGGGATTCGGTGCAAAAGGTCTTGAAGCCACCCAAAGGGACAAAGCCAACCGCATACAGAGCGGCCTAGTAGAGCCCCAACTGCCACAAGAAACCCTCCTGTGTACCAGGAAAAGTATGTATTTCGTGTTCCAATTACTGCTTGGAGTGATCCGATGGGGCAGGATCCCAAGGCTCCTGGACAGGCATAACAATTAAGTCCTGGAACACAAAAAGCCTTAGACCCACCTTTATAGATATTCCCCTCGAGGAAGCCGACGACGTAGGCGTTAGAAACTACGGCTACAAGAAACTGTATGATGCTGCGAAGTCGGTCATGTTGTTTCAAAGGTATTTTAGCCAAGACCAATACACTCCAAACAAATCAGTGTCGCCTTTTTAAAGACAATCTGAGCCTCACCCTGAAATACTCCTACAATCATAGCCATCAGACCAACCCCAATGAGGATGATGCTCGCTATTCGACTAATTTCAATGTGTCTTCTATTATGCTTGTCCATGCCGATTTATCTCGTGCCCCTTGTATAGTTTCTCCCACAATAGTACCACGGCTGTCAACAAAAAAGGTTTCAGGAACAACTTGCAAATTTTTTAATCGAAGATTGTATAAGTCCTCCGAAGGCAGTAAGTGCATATAATGCGCACCTGTTTCATGAATGATATAATTTGCAGTCATAAGTCCCTGAGTAACAGCTTCTTGATTTGAAAAATCGTTAATATCGCTGACAATTCCAATAATATTCACACCCTTATCCTTATATTCTTTTTGCAGTTCAGCTAGTGCAGGCATTTCGTGTAGACAAGGAGGGCAGTAAGTAGCCCATACGTTGATCATCGTTAATGTATAGGGAGCGAATATCTCTTGAGTTACCTCTTCACCCTGTAAGGTCATAGTCCAAAACTCGTGTAACCCTTGTTCTGTTTGTTGTTGTGTCTTTTGCTCTGCGTTGCCTGCCCCTGTTAATAAACTAAGACTCACAAGGATTCCTATTGCAACGAAAAGAATTCGTTTTCTGTATGTGTACATATACTTCCTCTCAATTAATATATTAGTAGACCATACCAACGTCAGCGGGTAAAGGCAAGTATTTCTGAAAAACTACAGTGTACATCTTATGGAGCAGTTTCGGTTGTTACAGAGGATATTCGTATACCCGATGAAGATTTTTTTTCAGAGAGATAGAGTCCTATCAGTATTAAAAGGCACCCAGATACAGCCACTATGGTAACCGGTTCTTGCAACACCATAGCTGCTGTAAATAATGAGACTAAAGGAGTGAGATAGATGTAGGCACTTGTTTTAAAAACGCCAAGCACTCGAACAGCATGGTTCCAACTCACAAAACAGGCAGCACTTGCCCCCAACCCAAGGAAGGTAAGGAGAGCTGTGTGAAGAAGTGAAAAATCGGAAAGTGAAAAGGAGAGCTTACTTCTGAGAGCGAAAGGAGTCATAAAGAGAATACCATACAAAAATATTTTCTTTGTATAGGTGAGTACGCTGTATCGACTGGTATCAATTTTTTTTAGGAGTATCGAGTAGATACCCCACCCAAGTGTTGAGCTGAGTGCAAGGAGATCTCCTCGCAACGATAGCCGCACATTGATTGAACCATTGAACATTACGAGAGCAACCCCGAATGAGGCTATGATGAAACCAAATATCAGTCGTACCCTCACTGGTTCTTCTTTCATGAATAAAGGGGCTAGCAGTGCTGTGGTGAGCGGTGCTACCGAAACAAGAATTCCAACATTTGAAGCGTAGGTCATAGTGAGTGCAATATTCTCTAAGAGGTAATACATGACGACACCGGTGAGACCAGCACCGGCAAACAGCAACTCCTGGCGAACTGCAGGTTTTACTTTTTGATTCTTACGATGTAATAGAAAATCTAAAAGTGTAAGCCCGATATAGCCCATAACAAAACGGATTAACAATATTTCTATTGGTGTGAATGTAGAGAGTAGTATCTTTGTTGCAATAAACGTCGTCCCCCAAATAATGATAGTGACGAGTGCTGCACCGTGAGCAAATGTCCTGTTTTTATCCATGGCGAGACTGTGCCATGGAAGGAATAAAATGTATAGAGAGAGTGAAGTTGCCTTATGAAATAATTTTTTGTAAATTGCTGTTGCTGTTCAGCAATTTTATTTGTATGTTACATAACGGTGATAGGACAGTACTGATTGTTCTGCACCTATGCCTGGTCAAAGGCTGAATAAGAAAATAGAATTACACATACAAGTGAGGGGTACACTATGGCAAAACAACTACAGTTTAATGAGGAAGCCCGGAGGGCTCTGGTTCAAGGTGTTGAGAAACTATCTCGAGCCGTTAAGGTAACACTCGGACCAAAAGGAAGAAATGTTCTTATTGACAAGAAATTTGGTGCACCGACGGTAACAAAAGACGGAGTCTCTGTTGCTCGTGAAATTGAGTTGGAAGATCCATTCGAAAACATGGGTGCTCAATTACTCAAAGAGGTAGCAACAAAGACAAATGATGTTGCTGGTGATGGTACTACTACAGCAACAGTACTTGCATACTCAATTACCAAAGAGGGAATGAAGAGTGTTGCTGCGGGTGTTAATCCAATGGGAATCCGAAGAGGAATCGATAAAGCTGTTGAAGACACTATTAAAGAGCTGAAACGTCAGGCAAAAATGATTAAAGACAAAGAAGAGCTCGCTCAGGTTGCCACAATCAGCGCAAACAACGATCGAGAAATTGGCGATGAAATTGCAAATGCAATGGAAAAAGTTGGAAAGGATGGAGTAATAACCGTCGAAGAATCCAAGACCATTGAGACTACCACCGACTTTGTGGAAGGGATGCAGTTTGATCGTGGATATCTTTCTCCTTATTTTGCAACAAACAGGGACACCATGGTCTCAATTCTTGAGGATCCCTACATCCTTATTTATGACAAAAAAATCTCTAATATGAAAGATTTGCTTCCGGTTCTGGAAAAAGTCGCTCAGGCAGGAAAGCCCATTCTCATTATTGCAGAGGATGTTGATGGAGAAGCTTTGGCAACCCTTATCGTAAACACGATTCGTGGTACATTGACTGCTGTTGCCGTGAAGGCTCCAGGTTTTGGCGATCGAAGAAAGGCAATGCTTGAAGACATCGCTATTCTCACCGGTGGACAGGTGATCTCTGAGGAGATTGGTCTCAAGCTTGAGAATACTGATATTACTCAGTTGGGTCGTGCAAAGACTGTAAAAGTTGAGAAAGACAACACAACTATTATTAATGGTGCAGGAAAGCAGTCCGACATTAAGGATCGAATTAGTCAAATCAAGGTTCAGATTCAGGATACATCAAGTGATTACGACCGAGAGAAGCTGCAGGAAAGACTCGCTAAACTCGCTGGCGGTGTTGCAGTTATTAATGTCGGAGCAGCTACTGAGGTTGAATTGAAAGAGAAGAAGCATCGAGTTGAAGATGCACTCTCTGCCACTCGTGCTGCAATTGAAGAAGGTGTTATTGCTGGTGGCGGTGTTGCACTGATTCAGGCTGTGAAAGCTCTTGAAAGCAAGAATCTTTCTGGTCTCACCGAGGAAGAGGTTATCGGATACAAAATTGTAAGAAGAGCTCTTGAGGAGCCTATTCGTCAGATTGCAGAAAACGCCGGTCTTGATGGTTCTATCATTGCTGAGAAGGCAAAACATGAGAAGGCCGATAGAGGATTCGATGCTGCAAAGATGGAGTGGGTGAATATGTTTGAGTCTGGAATTACAGACCCGGCAAAGGTAACACGAAGTGCACTGCAGAATGCCGCATCAATTGCTGCACTCATTCTCACCACAGAGTGTTCCATTACTGACTTGCCTTCCGACGAACCTTCAGCACCAGCTGGTGGCGGTATGGGCGGCATGGGTGGTATGGGCGGCATGATGTAAGTCCGAACTGATTTAATTGAATCTATACAGTGGATTCCAGGGCTCCTGGAATCCACTTTTAGTATGCAAAGTTCAAACGTGACAGAGAAATATGCGTCCGTGTTCTGTATAAGATAGCAAACTTGACTACTGTAAGGGTAACATGGTACGTTAAGCGGTACGTAAATTTTCAAACCCTATAGAGAGGTTATATTAGTATGAATGCATTGCTTACAAGCATGGGAACTCAGGGTACCGCAACTGGTTCCTCGGGCTCCATGACCACAACTTTTATCACATTTGGTCTTATCATCTTAATTTTCTATTTCCTGATAATCAGACCACAGAAGAAACGCGACAAAGAGACAAAAAACATGCTCGCTTCCATGAAAAAGGGAGATAAGGTAGTCTCAATCGGTGGTATTCGTGGCACTATTGTCATTGTTAAGGAAACTACTGTTGTAGTTAAAGTTGACGACAACACCAGAATTGAGTTTACAAAGAATGCAATTGCTCAAATCCTTGACAGAAAAGCTGAAAATGGTGCGTCTGCAAAGACAACCAAGACAGAGAAAGCTGATGGGAAGAAAGAGACAGTTGAAGCTCCAGCAAAGAAAAAAAGAGGTGCTTCATCAAAGGCAGAACCTGTTGAGGATGCTGTTGTTGTTGAAGAGACTCCGGAACCAGCTGAAGAGCCAAAAGATACGAAAGAAACCAAGTAAAGACATCGATATCATACGGAGAGCATCATGAAAAAACGAGGGCGATTGTTCATCGTTCTCCTGGTGGTGGTTATGTGTGGGGTTTTTCTCTTCCCAACCATCAAATGGTACGCTTTTGTACCACAGGAGACTAAAGATCTTGCGACTGGCTCTATGGTCCAGATTCGAGAGTACGCACAAGGTCGTGCAACGAGAGATTTGCGGGAGTTAAACAGCTTAATTTCCTCAGATCCATCTGCATTGATTCCTAACGAATATAATTTCCTTGTCTCAATAGCTAAGGATAATTATAAGGATATGAAGCGGGATACGCCGCGATCATGGACCGTTGAATCGGTATTTCGCGGTTTCTACACTGAGCAGGATTTGTTCAGTGCAATAGAGAATCATTATCGTTCTGAATTACTGGAAATCAAGACGTTGAGTGGCAAAGTATTACAGCTTGGACTTGATTTGCGCGGTGGTATGAGTATTCTTCTAGAGGCAGATGTTGCTGCTTATGAAGAAAAATCGGGAACAAGATTATCTGGTGCAGAGGTAACAGCCCTCCTCCAGGAAGATATTGCAATTCTTAACGAACGTATCGACCAGTTTGGTGTAACAGAACCCGATATTCGCATTCAGGGCTCAGATCAGATCCTCATAGAAATTCCTGGTGCGGCTGATCCCGAACGAGTGAATTCTTTCCTTCGTGGTAAGGGCTCTCTGACCTTTCAGATTGTTGACCGTGAACTCACTGATGAATTAGATACTTATTATTCAGAAAATCCAGGTGAAGTGTTTACAGATGGTGGACAGATTAAGCAACCGGAATTCCTGCCAGCAGGAAAGATTGCTTCAGCTTATTATGTGAATGATGAATATGGCCTGGATGAACTCTCAAGCTATGTGGTAATGAATGAAGAAATCGGGTTGGATGGAATTCACATTGCAAATGCCGTTGTGGGAACCAATCCGATTACTGGCCAGCCAACAGTAAATTTTGAACTTGATAGTACAGGTGGAGAATTGTTCTACAAACTGACTTCTACCAATACCGGAGAGCTCATGGCTGTGGTGCAGGATGGCAAAGTAAAGGCTATGGCAACCATTACCGAGCCAATCAGGAATAGCGTTCAGATTACCGGGTTTGGTCTTGATGAAGCTCAGAACCTCTCTGTTGTATTAAAGACTGCTGCATTGCCGATTGAACTTATTGTTGTGAGTCAGCAGGGTGTTGGTGCATCTCTTGGTGAAGACACTGTTCAAGCTGGTTTAGTAGCAATTCTCATTGGTTTGGCACTTGTCTTTGTATTCATGGTTGTGATTTACAAAGGTAGCGGTATTATTGCCGACCTTGCACTGCTGTTCAATCTGGTTATCCTTCTAGCTGTTCTGTCTGCCTTCAATCTCACCCTTACACTTACCAGTATTGCCGGTTTGGTACTTACTGTAGGAATGGCTGTTGATGCGAATGTCATCATCCTGGAACGAATTAAGGAAGAGCTCGCATATGGGAAAAGTGCTGAAGCTTCGGTGAAGGCTGGATTTGCGAAAGCCTTCTGGACGATAATGGATGCTAACGTAACTACAATCATAGCGGCACTAGTACTTTCTCAGCTCGGATCAGGATCAATTAAGGGCTTTGCAAACACACTCGCCGTCGGTATTGTCAGTTCTATGTTCAATGCACTCTTTGTGGTCAAGTTGATGTACGATACAGTCCTCTCCGGGAAAAATCCTCGGCTGAGCATTAGCTGGAGGAAAAAGTAATCATGGCAAAAAATATTTATCCAATCACAAAATTTAGATTTATTTCTGTTGGAGTTTCCATTCTTCTCTTGTTAGTTGGATTGGTTTCATATATTGCTTTTGGTGGATTCAATCTAGGAATTGATTTTCAGAGTGGATTCTCTCAGCGTATCCAAATTGCTCCTGCAGCAATTTCCCTCACCTATGAAGGGGAAGATGCTGTCTCTCTCAATGTAACTAGTGGTGTGGTGACACTTGTTGTCCGCGATTCCTCGGGTGCAACGTATCATGAATTCACCCCTTCAGAATATCCGACTATTGGTGATGTTGCTCATGCGATTTCAGCGTCAGTTAATGGCGTTTCTGCCACTGCTATAGATGCCTCACTCGAAACAGCTGCACTTATTACAGGTTTTGGTCTCCCTGCAACGTTATCAACAACACCTTTCATCCTGAATAGTGCAAATACGGGTGTATCAAGCTATGTTACCATTGATGAAATGCGTGAAGCTTTAGGAGAGAGTGCTCAGGTACAGGTAGTGGGAGATGATTTTAAGCAGGTCTTTCAATTACGCCTAGCTAATGATGAAAATCTCACAGAAGAAGGAATTGCATCTCAAGTAGAGACATCGCTGAAGGCAGCATTTGGATCCGATTCAGTCGTTATTCTTCAATCAGACTTTGTTGGACCAAAATATTCATCTACTCTGGTTTCTGGTTCAATTCTAATAGTAATTGTTTCTATTGCATTGATCCTTCTGTACATCTGGTTCCGCTTTAAATTGGCTTATGCACTCGCAGCAATCATTACGTTGGTACATGACACTGTTCTCCTTATCGGGTTTATCACTCTGTTTAGATTAGAAGTATCTACAACTACTATTGCTGCAATTCTCACAATTATCGGGTACTCCTTAAATAACGTTATTGTAATATTCGACCGAATTCGTGAAAATCGTCCTATGCTTAAAGATCTTTCTATGATGAAGCTGATTGATACGAGTGTTTCGCAATCGTTATCTCGTACGCTCTTCTCATCTCTTACAACAGCTTTAGCAATTCTTCCGCTGGCAATTCTTGCTTCAGGAGCAATTCAGTTGTTTGCAATTGAGATGGTTTTTGGTATTGTAGTTGGAGCTTATTCATGTAACTTCCTAGCTCCCTCTTTGCTCTTGTGGATTACGAACAATAAGCATGTTGGGAAGACTGTTGCTGTAGAAGCTCCAGTTCCTGAAAGCATGGACGTTGCTGCAGAGAAGCATGAAGTTGAAGAAGTTGATATTCCTACAGCTGAGCGTAAACTGAAAGGTAAGCGCAAGCAGAAAAAATAGGGAACGAAAGTATGTAAATATTCGGGCCGCCTCGTGGAGTATACTACGGTGGCGGCCTGCTTGTTTCAGGAGGAAGCTTGAATGATTCTGGAAAAATCATCAATCATGGGGTATTGCAATGGCGTTGCACATGTAATTAACCTTGCACATGATTGTCTACGCATTGCACGAGAATCAGGGCTTCCGGCCTATTCAATCGGATGGTTCATCCACAATCCACACGTGGTAAATAAGTTCTCGACTGCCGGTATGCGACGTATAGAGGGTCCCGATGATGGTCCCCCGGGAGTTGCCCTCATACGTGCTCACGGAATTGGTGATCCTTTACGTGAAAAGTTTGAGCAGGCAGGCTTTAAGCTTATTGACGGCACGTGCGGAACTGTAGCCTATTCACAGCGAATTATTCGGACGAGTGAGCCCTCAAGTCAGGTGGTTCTCATTGGACAAGCTGGTCATAGTGAAGTGAAGGCTCTCACGAATGTATATAACAGCAGCAAGAAGATTATCCCCGTGACCATAGTGGATACTGTTGATGTTGTTGACTCCCTACCCCCATTTGAGAACCAAGATGTACTGCTCATGGTCCAGACAACCTTCCCTCAATTAGCGTATGACCAAATAAAAAGTCGCATGCAGGAAAGATATGGAGACCGCTTAAAAATTGGAAACCGTCCCTGTCCAATAACATCGCGAAGACATGAAGCAATAAATCAGTTGTGCGATAAGGTAGATGCGGTTATTGTTGTAGGGGGGAAAATGAGTGCAAACACTGCTGCGTTGGCAAAGCTCGTTGAACATAGGGGGCTCCCAGTGTGGCATATTGAACAAGCAAGCGAAATTCCTTTAAACATATATTCATATAATCGTGTGGGTATTACCGCAGGGACATCCACACCCCCGGAGGATATTGAATCGGTGTATGAAGCACTAAAGGTAGGGAGTAATGCGTGATTTTTTGGAGCGATACTGCTCCTCTGAACTTGTACTCGATAACATGCGTGAAAAACAGGCTTTTATCTGTGATATGGATGGTGTAATTTATCACGGAAATCGACTACTGCCAGGAGTGGAAAAATTTATTGCATGGCTGAAACACGAGCAGAAACGTTTTCTCTTTCTTACTAACTCAAGTGAGCGTTCTCCAATAGAACTTAAGCAGAAGATGAAACGACTCGGTATTGATTTGGAAGTTGAACATTTCTATACATCTGCATTAGCTACAGCGGGGTTTCTTTCAACACAAATACCTGGCGGTACTGCCTATGTAATAGGTGAGGCCGGTCTTATACATGCGTTGTATGAGGTTGGGTATTCGATGAATGAGATGAATCCTGATTATGTGGTTGTAGGAGAATCCAA
>CAZTUL010000059.1:0-13669 GCA_964616275.1 uncultured Spirochaetaceae bacterium
CGTTCTGGACTATAGAAGTAATAGGCATGATCTTCAGCGGCATACTTCATCTCTTCTCGAATGAGTTCATTTAGCGTGTTGTATATTGAATTAAACAGATGGTTACCACATGCTTCAATCAGGTGTTCGTGGAAGCGATAGTCTGCTTCAATACGTTTGTAATCATTACCTTCAGCAATCGCTTCGCGCATGATTTCCACTTCTTGTTTTAACTTATCCGTAACTGATTTTCTAAAATCCTGATTGTTCGCGTAGTAGACGAGCAGATACCAAAGTCCTTGCTGTTCCATAACCAATCTAAACTCAAGAAGATCATAGAAATCGTTATCGCCAAGAAGTATTGACCACGTTAATGCCTCTTTAGAAATATTTGAGCTGCTGCATACATAGGTCCCCTTGGGAACGCGGGCTTCTAATACACCGAGATGTTGGAAAACTTTCATTGCTTCACGAATTGAAGATCTTCCAATCTGGAATTTGTCAGCAAGTTCGTGTTCAGTGGGGAATTTATCACCAGTCTTGTATCGACCGGATGCAATGAGATCCTTAATTCGCTCCATAGCCTGGGCTACCACAGTTTTTTGTCTAATTGGTCCCGTTGTCATCAGATATCTCCTAAATTTTATCCTATAGTATTATTGTCTGACTTTAACTCAAAAAAAGCAAGTATTTTTATTTATTTTTATGAAAAAAATATTTGTGTAAAAAATGTTTGACATATTTGAGTATTGTAATATAATAGGATTATAAGTCAAAAAAAACTTTAAAACTATTTGTTTTAGACAAGGCTAGCTTTAAAGTTAGCATAAATGGTTCAGTAGACAGAATCAATTATTAAAAGAATTAGGTTTAGATGAAGTTTGGGTAAATAGAGTTAAAAAGTTCTATGGCTATAAAGGGGTGAGTTGAAAGCTTTAAATTTTTGCATTCAATAAATCGTGATACAAGGACTGTTGGATGAGGGGAAAACATGAACGATAAGAGAAAAATCTTGGAAATCAAGAATTTGACAAAAAGGTTTCCAGGTGTTGTTGCACTTTCTAATGTTAGTTTTGATGTGATTGAAGGTGAGTCTCACGTAATTCTTGGTGAAAATGGAGCAGGGAAGTCAACTCTTATTAAAATTATAACTGGAGCTTATTCAATTGATGAAGGTGACGTTCTTTTTAATGGTAGTTCGTTGAAGGGGAAAAATGTCAGAGATAGTATGGATTTAGGAATCGGATGTATTTATCAAGAACTTTTACTTTTTCCTGATCTAAGTGTAATGGAAAATATTTTCATAGGGAATGAGCCGAGAAATAAAAAAGGGTTTATTGATTGGAAAGAAGTTGAAAATAAAAGCAGACAAGTTTTAAACAATATTGGACTAGATATTACTCCTAATAAATTGTTAAACGAGCTTGGCACAGGCCAGCAACAGTTAGTGGAGATTGCAAAATGTCTTGTAAAAGAAGTCAAGCTGATCATTATGGATGAACCTACCTCTAGCTTGTCGAAAAAAGAGATACAGATTTTATACGAAGTAGTCGAAAAACTGAAAAAACAAAATATTACCATTATATTTATTTCCCATAAATTAGATGAAGTTATGAAGATTGGAGATAGAATCTCAATTTTAAAAGATGGAGTACTTACAGGCACATTTGAAAAACTAAAAACAACATCCGATGAGCTTGTGAGTAAAATGGTTGGGCGATCATTTACTTCAGTATTTCCTAAGAACAGCGCTGAATCAGGTAAAGAAGCATTAGAAATTGTAAATTTTAATTCTAAGAAGAATTTTGAAAATATTAATATTTCAGTGAAACACGGGGAAATGGTTGGTTTGTACGGTGTCGTTGGTTCTGGAAGAACAGAATTAGCTCGAGCAGTATATGGGCTAGATTCTAATTCTACTGGAGAGTTGAGGGTTAGTGGAAGAAAAGTAAGGATTAATCATCCCCACGATGCCATTCAAAATGGATTGGCGTTTCTAACTGAGAATAGAAAAGAAGAGGGTCTAGTACTCGAAAATACAGTCGAGTTTAATATCAATTTAGCAAGTTTGCATCAGATTGAGAAGCGATTTTTAAAACAAAAAGAACTACAAACTAAAGCTTCACAAAAAATCAAAGAATTAAATATTAAAACACCTGATACAAGTGCATTGTGTCTAAATCTAAGTGGTGGAAATCAACAAAAAGTTGTAATAGCAAAATGGCTTCTAACGGATCCAAAAGTCTTAATCATTGATGAACCAACCAGAGGTATTGATGTTGGTGCAAAAATGGAGGTTTACCAACTTATTAACATGTTGATTGAGAATGGATGTGCAGTGCTAATGATATCTTCTGAATTGCAAGAAGTTGTTAGAGTATGCGACAGAGTGTATGTAATGAGAAACGGTAACATAGCAGGTTGTTATACTGGTGATGAAATAACAGAAGAAAATATTGTACGAGCATCAATTGGAGGATGAGAATGGGGAATGTTAAAGAGTTATACCTCTCCACAAAGGGAGCGATTAAAAAAGTAACAAATTCAACAGGGCCTTTGTTAGCTCTTGTTTTGATTTCATTTATTCTGGCACTAGTGAGTGATAGATTTTTATCTGTTCGAAACATCATGAATGTTTTTCGGCAATCGTCAATTAATGGTTTTGTAGCATTGGGAATGATGTTTGCGATATTAACTGCGGGTATTGATTTGTCTGTTGGATCTTCATTAGCTTTCTCCGGAGCAGTTTTGGGTATCACTGTGGTAAAATGGGGACTAAATCCTATTTTAGCAATAATTTTAAGTTTATCAATTGGTACGTCGATTGGCATTATTAATGGTCTTCTATTGACAAAATTACGCTTGCCACACCCATTCATTTCTACAATGGGAACGATGAACGTTTTTAGGGGATTAACTCTAATTGCGATGGCAGCAACTCCTATCTCAAACATGCCCTCATCAGTTAGGTTTATTGGAGCTTCATTTATCGGGCCAATACCAATAAGCTTCATCTCGTTAATTTTGATGTACATAGGTGCACACTTTTTTCTAAATAATACTAGAACTGGTCGATATATTTATGCTGTCGGCGGAAATAAAAATGCTGCTGAATTATCTGGAATTAATGTTGATAAAATACTAATCATTGTATATGCACTATCCGGATTTATGGCTTCCATCGCCTCACTTGTGCTTGCTGGGCGTGTAAATGCAGTCTATCCTTTAGCTGGTGATGGTTATGAGATGGATGCGATAGCAGCTTGTATTATTGGTGGAACTAGCTTTTTTGGAGGTAAAGGGACAGTTTGGGGAACTCTAGTTGGAGCTTTAATAATGGGAGTCATACGTAATGGGCTTAATTTATTAAATGTATCTTCTAGTTTGCAAACTGTTTCAATAGGAATAATTATCATTATCGCAGTTTATATTGATGTTCTTAGACAACAGCAATTAAAAAAAGTTAAGTAAAAAGATTAGGAGAAATGAAATGGTTAAACTAAATTGTGGGGTTATTGGATATGGGCGACTGGGGGCATGGCATGCCAAAAATATAATGCGCAACACTAAAGCAGAATTGTGTGCAATTGCTGATCCAATCCCTAGTGTATTAGAGAAAGCAAAGAATGAAACCGGAGTTGAAAAATGTTATACCAACTATAAAGAGATGTTAACTGATCCAAATATCGAAGGAATAATTATTGCATCGCCAACTAAGTTTCATTTTGAGATTCTCATGGATACCATTGCTGCGAAAAAAAGTATTTTTATCGAAAAACCAATTACTTATACGGTTGATGAGGCTGAAATCATTTGTAAAGAAATTGAAAAATCTAAACTATATTTACAAGTTGGATACATGAGAAGGTTTGATCCCGGACATGTTGCTGCAAAAAGAATGATTGAATCTGGTGAGATTGGAGAGCCCATTTACATCCAAGATTGCCAAAGGGATCCAAATGGACCTCCTGCTGCATATGTTCCTGAAAGTGGTGGAATCTTTGTTGATATGGGAATCCATGATTTAGATTGTGTGCGATGGTTAATGGGAAGTGAAATAACTTCGATTTATGCACAAGGGGCGGTGTTGAAGCATAAATATTTAAACGATCTCAACGATGTAGACGAAGGCCAAATGATGCTTAAATTTGCAAGTGGAGCTTTGGGTAATATAGAGATTAGTCGTAATGCAAATGATATTTATGATACGAGAACAGAGATTGTTGGGACAAAATCAAGCGTATTTATTGGGCAAACTCAATTGACTCCTTATACCAAAGTTGGTAAATGGGGGTTCCAGTATGATGCAGCAAACTGGTGTTTAGGACGATTTGAAAAAGGTTATGAATTGGAAATTGAAGCCTTTATTAATAATGTCCTAGAGGGGATAGATTCCCCTGTACCGGCTATTGATGGATTAGCCGGATTAAAATTAGCGAAGATTGCAACGAAATCTTATCAAGATGAAGTTGCAATAAAAATAGAATCCTAGGAGGAAAAGGATGGTTAAAATGACTAGTGCTATGAAGAGAGTGTTGTTCGTAATGATGGTACTTCTCATCAGTGTATCTTTCGTATTTGGTGCCGGGAAAACTGAGGAAAGTAGTAGTGATTCTTATGAAATCGATGTAATTCTGATGGCTGTTAACAGCGATTATTGGAACATGGTTTCTGCAGGTGCTTACAAGGCGGGGGCTGAATTTGGTGTAAAAATTAATATTATGGGACCTGAAGCAGAGACTGAAACAATGAAACAAATTCAGATTATTGAGGATTCAATTACAAGAGGTGCTGATGCAATAGTTCTTGCGGCATTACAACCTGCTTCAACTATGCCGGTTTTGGCAGAAGCTGATAGCGAAGGAATACCTGTAGTATTAATGGATACTGGAATTCCAGAATATGCTAACCAAGTTTCATATGTGGGTACAAAAAACGTAGATGCTAGTGCAAAAGCAGGTGAATTCATTGGTAAGCAACTAAAGGCGGGAGATAAGGTCGCTGTAATTCGTGGAGTTGAAGGTTCTCCAACTCATGATGATAGAGCTAAAGGATTAATTGATACTCTTAGTACCATGGGTATTCAGGTGGCAACTGTACAATCTGCAAATAGTGAAAGAGGATTAGGAATGACTGTCGCGGAAAATATCCTTATGTCGATACCTGATCTTAAGGCTATCTATTGTACAAACGATGAAATGGCTCTTGGTGCCCTTGAAGCTGCAAAGGGTGCTGGGAGAGAAGATTTAATCATTGTTGGTTTTGATGGATCTGGTGATGCTTTGTCTTCAATTCGGGAAGGTGAATTGACTGCATCCATAGCTCAGAGCCCAATTAATCAGGGTTATCTATCAGTAAAGGCTGCTGTGGATCATCTTAATGGGAAATCTGTGGAAAAAAGAATTGATACAGGAATTACTGTTGTAACAAAAGACAATGTTGATTCATTACAGAAATCTATTAATGATGAAATGGCGAAATGGTTTAAGTAAAAGTTACACAAACTAATTGTACTTAACCTATAGGAGTCTAGCACAGAAATCGATTAAACGGTTTTTGTGCTAGTCCTTTTCAAAGAGGTGATAATGAGAGGCAATAAAGGATTTCTGTTAATTTCTCCATTCCCACAGAAAATAAACCGGTTTTTTAAACCAGAACAAATTGTTGATTTAGATGAAATAATTACAGTTAAAAATCTGGGTGATGAGGATATTGATTATGATTTAATTGATTCGTTGTTACCAGACACAATTGCAATTATCGGACAATTTGATTTGCCAAAAACACGATTAGAAAAAGCAAAACAATTAAAAGTAATATTTAATTCAGAAGGTAATTTTGCACAAAATATTGATTATGAATATTGTTTCCAGAATAACATCTATGTACTTAATTGTGGTGAAGCCTTTGCTCTTCCCGTTGCAGAGATGGCTTTGGGTTTTGCTCTAGATTTAGCACGTGGCATCACTAAAACTGATAAAGAGTTTAGGAATAATAAAGAAAATTATTTAGCGGAAGCTTGTAAGAATTCAGTTTTGTTGTCAGGAAGTTCGGTAGGATTAATTGGGTTTGGGTTTTTAGGGAAATATCTTATTGATTTGCTACGACCGTTTAACTGTAATATTCAAATTTTTGATCCATGGGTTCCAGATAGTGTTATTAGGAAATATTCAGCTGTACCTGTATCACTTGATGACGTTCTATCCAGTTCAAAGTTCATTTTTGTTTTAGCAGGTGTTACCAAAGAAAATGAATACATGTTAAATCGAGAAAAGTTGTCAAAAATTTCTAGAGACGCATTTTTTATTCTGATGAGCAGAGCAGCAATAGTAAAATTTGAAGATTTAGTGAGATGTATACGTGAAAAACGATTTGCTGCAGCCGTGGATGTCTTTCCCACGGAACCTCTTAAAGATAACCATGAAATTAGAAAATTGGATAATGTTTTACTCTCATCTCATCGTGCTGGTGCTATACCACAGGCATATGAGAAGATAGGAAATATGATTATCGAAGATTTAAAATTGATTCTAAAAGGACTCCCTCCAGTAATCATGCAACAAGCAAGAAGAGAAACAGTTGGGAAATTAAAAAATAAGCCTTCAGCTTAGATTTATGAAATGAAATTATTCTACGAAGTAATAGCGAAAATTAGATACTGAATTCGATATAAAATCTTTTACTATAGTGAGAAATGCTAAGGCAAATTTTTAAATTTCTTCTTTCCTAGATTAGATTCTAGTAGAATTTACACATGTCGATTAACAAGTGCAACTGTGGAACTAAATATGAATGAGAGAGTCTGATTGATTGCAATAGATTAATATAGCTCTCTTCCAAATTTGTTTCTATATTGCGGTATATTTTTTAATTTTATCTCTTAGTACTATTGTCTGACTTTAAGACGGAAAACATGTATTTTCGTGAATTCGGTCGTAAACATTCATGAAAAAAATGTTTGACATATTTGAGTATTGTAATACAATAGGATTATAGGTCAAATAAGACTTGGTTTTTCAAAGGAGGAACTTATGAAAAAGTTACTTATTGCTGTGTTGCTAATCGCTATGGTTAGTTCATTCACAGGCGTCTTTGCTGCTGGACAGCAGGAAAAGGCTGATGACCAGATTCGTATTGGTATTTCAATTGGAACCCTGAAACAAGAACGTTGGGTTCGTGAAATTGAAATGTTCCGCGAATATGGTGAAGCAAACGGTGTAGAAATTCTTGTTCAGTCTGCAGAAGATGATCCTGCAAAACAGGTCTCTCAGGTTGAGAACTTGTTGTCACAGGGAGTTGACGTTCTTATCGTTCAAGCTTTGGACTCTGAAGCAGTAGGTGTAGTTATTGAACCTGCACATGCCGATGGTGTTCCTGTAATTGCTTACGATCGATTTGTTCGCAACGGAGATTTGGATTACTACATCACTTTTGACTCTGTGAAAGTTGGTGAAGTCCAGGCTCGTTTCGTTGTTGAACAGGCTCCTAAGGGCAATTACATTTGGTTGAAGGGCGGTCCAGAAGACTTTAATGCTCACTTGGTATATCAGGGACATAAGAATGTCTTGACTCCTTACATTGAACGTGGAGACATTAATGTTGTTCTCGAGCAATGGTGTATTGGTTGGGATCCAGAAGAGGCTCTTCGTCATACAGAAAACGGACTCACTCTTTCCAACAATAATATCCAGGCAGTTATTGCTTCTAACGACGGTACCGCAGGTGGTGCTATCCAGGCTCTTGCAGCTCAGGGATTGGCAGGTAAAGTGCCTATAGCTGGACAGGATGCGGATATTGCAGCAGCTCAGAGAATCGTTGAAGGTACTCAGACTGGTACAGTGTACAAGCCTCTTGCATTACTTAACCGTGCAGCCATGGAGGTTGCAATGGCTCTTGCAAAGGGTGAAGATCCAAAAACAGCTGTTGATTCTAAGCTTGGTGTATGGACTCAGTTAGACAACGGAACCAAGATGGTCGATTCTTTCTCAGTTGATGTTATCGCAGTTGATAAGAACAATATCGATGAACAGCTCATCAAGAGTGGATTCCACAAGTTGGAAGATGTTTACCGAAACGTTCCTCAGAACCAGTGGCCAAAACTGTAACTGATTAGGCTGGGTAAGTATCGGCACGGGGGTAGCTTCTGCCGCCCCCATACAATTGAATTGTGGAGAATATCATGATAAACACCATTTTAGAAATGAAAAGCATAACCAAGGACTTTCCCGGTGTGCGTGCATTAGACGATGTATGCCTGTCGGTGCAGGAGGGTGAGGTCCATGCAATTTGCGGTGAAAATGGTGCAGGTAAATCCACATTGATTAAAGTCCTGAGTGGAGTGTACCCCCAAGGAACCTATGAAGGTAGGATTTTAATTAATGGTAGTGAGTATACATTTTCCGGCACCTCTGCTGCAGAGCGGGTGGGAATTGTCTGCATTCATCAGGAGTTAGAACTGATTCCCGATTTAACAGTTGCAGAAAATATCTTTCTGGGAAAGTATGCGAGTAAGTGGGGATTCGTGAACTGGAATGAAATTTATGCAAAAACTCGTGATTTATTAAAACAGGTTGGGTTGCATCGTGAATTGAAAGATGAAGATGCAAAATACGTACTGCCATCAGATATAATAAAGCAATTAGGAATTGGTCAAAGACAGTTAGTCGAAATAGCAAAAGCCCTCGCGAGAAATGCAAAAATTCTCATACTCGATGAACCTACAGCTGCACTCACAGAAGCGGAAGTTGATACGTTACTTGGTATTCTTGAAGAGCTACGAGCGAAGGGCATTACCTGTATCTACATCTCACATAAACTTGATGAAGTTATGCGTATCGCCGACCGGGTTACCGTACTCAGGGATGGTAAAACTATTGGTACAGAAGACATATCTCATATTGCAAAAAGTGACATTATTCGTATGATGGTCGGTCGTGAATTGACCAATCTTTTCCCATATAAAGATCACCAACGGGGTGAAAAGGTCTTGGAAGTACGAAACTTCAATGTACAGGACCCCGATATTCCAGGCCGTCTACTTATCCGTGACGTCTCAATTGTCGCCCATAGGGGTGAGATTCTCGGTATTAGTGGACTCATGGGAGCTGGAAGAACAGAGTTGTTTACCAGCTTGTTTGGTGCTTACCATGCAGGAAGTGATGGTGAAGTCTATATAGATGGCAAACAGGTAGAAATTAAAAATCCTGTACATGCTATCAACCACGGACTTGCGCTCGTAACTGAAGATAGAAAACGATTCGGTTTGATTCTCGGTATGGATATAAAAGAGAATACGACTATGGCTTCTCTTGAAGAGATTTCTCACCTCAGCGTTATAGACATGAATAAAGAGATTTCTCTCACCCAGAAACTGATTGACAAATTAAAAACTAAAACCTGGGGAGTTGAAGAAAAAGCAAAAAACCTGAGTGGTGGAAACCAACAGAAGGTAGTATTGCAAAAAGCACTACTTACAAAACCAAAAATTCTCATTCTTGACGAACCGACTCGTGGTATCGATGTTGGTGCAAAATTTGAGATTTATAAGATTATGAATCAACTCGTCGAAGAAGGGGTAGTGATTATCATGATTTCATCGGAGCTTGAAGAGATTCTCGGGATGAGTAACAGAATCTATGTGATGAGTGAAGGGAGCATAACCGGTGAATTTGCTGCAAAAGAGGCCACTCAAGAAAAAATTATGCGAGCAGCAGTTGGAGGAGAAGTATGAATTCACTCAGAAAATACATTAAGTCAATCAATCTGAGAAACTATGTGATGATTGGAGCGTTACTGGTCATCTGGATAATATTCTATTATTTAACCGATGGTTCGTTCTTATTAAGTAGGAATATTTCCAACATGGTTCGGCATATGGCAGTTGTGGGTATTCTTGGTATTGGCATGGTCATGGTGATCATTACCGGCAATATTGATTTATCCGTTGGTTCAATTTTAGGTGCTTTAGGAGGGCTTGCTGCAGTTTTGCATGTCTGGAATGGTGTAGGGCCCTATACTACAATTTTTATTGTTCTTGCTTTAGGTATAGTGATCGGATCTTTACAGGGATCAATTATTTCGTATCTGAAGGTTCCAGCATTTATCGTAACTCTTGGTGGCCTGCTAATATTCAGAGGTGTCCAGCTGGGACTTACAAAAGGTATTTCTATTGCTCCTTTTGCTGATCCTTTCCTCGTATATGGTCAAGCATATATCGCACCACCTATCGTGTGGATTATTGCAGTTGGGTCTAGTGTTGCCCTAATTCTACTTGATTTCTTTAAAAGACAAGCACGTCTCAAATATGAATTTACAGTTTCTAGTGTCCGTGCATTTGTCGTGAAGAACGTATTTATCACTGTTCTGATTCTTCTTGTTGCATATGTTCTCAATAGTTATCGTGGTCTGCCCATGCAGGTCTTTGTGATGATTGTCCTAGTAGTAATATTTACTTTCGTTACCCAAAAGACCACTTTTGGAAGAAGCATTTACGCTATGGGTGGAAACTATGAAGCTTCACTCTATTCAGGTATTAAAGTTAAGCGAAATTTGGTTATTGTCTATGCTATTAACGGCTTGATGGCTGGTATAGCAGGTATTGTTATTACCGCTCGACTCAACGCAGGAACACCTACCGCCGGTATGAATATGGAGCTGGATGCGATTGCTTCGGCCGTTATTGGTGGTGCAAGCATGAGTGGCGGAGTTGGAAAAGTATATGGTGCAATTCTAGGTGCGCTCTTCATGGCTTCAATCGACAACGGCATGAGTATGATGAACATTGATGCTTATTGGCAGTTCATTGTTAAAGGAATTATCCTAGTTTTCGCAGTTTGGTTTGATATCTATTCGAGTAAAAAGTCTTAATCCAGAAGGGGAATTACTATGGCAAAAAAACTGCGTATAGGTGTTATCGGCACCGGCAAGATTGGACGATTACATTTGGAGAGTGTCTTGCATCACATCGGCAATGCTGAAGTGGTGCATGTAGCTGACCCGTACATGAGTGATGAGGTTAGACAGTGGCTTCGTGAAAATGGAGTTAATAAGTTATCTGAAAATGCATCTGCAATTATGGAGGATCCTGAAGTAGAGGCAGTGATGATTTGTTCTCCAACTACGTTACATGCAGAGCAGCTTGTAGAGGCGGCAAAAGCGGGAAAGCATATTTTCTGTGAAAAACCGGTGCATTTTGACTTGGAAAAAATTTTAGAAACCCTCCAGGTTGTGAAACAATCTGGTGTAAAATTCCAGATTGGATTCAATCGAAGATTTGATCATAATTTTAAACGAGTTCGTGAAGAAGTTTCGTCTGGTAAAATTGGTGAGCCTCATGTGGTGAAAATTACCTCACGTGATCCAGCTCCGCCACCTGTAGGGTATTTGAAAACCTCTGGTGGAATCTTTATGGATCAGATGATTCATGATTTTGATATGATTCGCTATTTATCGGGGAAAGAGGTAACTTCTGTATATGCCCGAGGTACCGTACGAATTGATCCGGTAATTGGTGAACTTGGAGATGTCGATACTGCCTTGGTAAGTTTGGAATTTGAAGATGGCACGCTTGGTGTCATAGATAATTCTCGACAGGCTGTCTATGGATATGATCAACGTGCCGAGGTCTTTGGATCAAAAGGATGCTGTATAGCAGACAACGATTCCGATACACGAGTTTCGGTTCTTGTTGAAGGTGGCGTAACAACCGATACACCTCCCTATTTCTTTTTGCAACGCTATTTCTTTGCCTACGTAGAAGAAATGAAAAGCTTTGTAAATTCGGTGCTCAATGATACCGAGCCAGTGTGTTCCTATTACGATGCGATTCTTCCTGTGGTTATTGCTAAGGCAGCAAAACAATCGCTTGAAGAGAATCGCCCAATAAAAACGGAAGATATTCTTAGCATGCAGCGCATACAAGAATTCTTAGCATAATTAATTACTATGGAGGCATAGATATGAGTAAATGGCAAATTCCACCGGCTGGTGGACACATGGAAAGACCGAGTGGGCTGTATTACCAGACCATGAACGGGTACGAAATCGAAGAACGACTCAAGAAGAACGACATTCTGATTCTTCCTATTGGAAGCACGGAAAATCATGGTAAAAACGCCTGTTCCGGTGAAGACACCTTCCTTGTTACCCGGCTTGCAGAGGCAGTTGCCCAAAAAGTAGGATGTACGATTGCAGAACCTATTTGGTATGGATCTCACCCGTTCCACCATCTGGGCATGCCCGGTACCATCGTAGTTCCCGAAGAGGACCTCGCTGCATACATTCGTGCAGTCATCGCAGGTTTCTGGAATACTGGATTCAGAAAAATCATTCTGTTGAATGGTCATGGACAGGATTATGTGATTCCTTTGGCGATTCATCAATTTGCCAAGAAGTATCAGGTGCCTTCTATTCTGGTGAATGTGAACTGGTGGTTTGTAATTCCTGAGTATATTAAAGACAAGGCTCACGGCGGGCCATTTGAAACACCATTTATCCATGCAGATGAATGTGAGACATCCTTCTCTATGGCATTGTTCCCTGAATTGATTAATCAGGAGCATGCTGAGAAAACGACTCCTGCAAGTATATTCCCAAAAGGACATATCAACAAGTCGGGTAGTGCATACAAGGAAGAATCCCCCATTGATTTCTGGTGTCAGGTTGGAGCTTCTGCAATAGAAGTGGTTTCAACACCTGAAGGAGTGGTAGGTGATGCTACTTTGGCAGATCCTGAAAAGGCTCGTCCCGGTGTATATGCAATCCTTGATTATCTTGAGAAGCTGCATAATGACATTCTAGAGATGTATCCTGCTGGGAAACTTCCTCCAATTGAATACATGAGTATGCGTGATAAGGATGAAATTGAGGCTGTCATGAAGGGACCACTGAATGGTGGCAAGCACTTGTACACCCTTGGATACCCCACCTAATAGGAACAATACATGGCAAGGATTATTGCAAGCGTTACACCAAACAATACACAATTTGGCCCCTTACTCTACCCTGGAGAGCTCGAAAGAGCCATCCAGGAGTTAGGAGAGCTTGGGTATGATGGTATTGAGTTGAGTTTAAGAACACCACAGGATGTCGATAGGAATACGCTTGAGAACATGCTATCTCGTGCTAACATGCAGTTGGTCTCGATTGCTACTGGCCAGAGTTTTATTGAGGATGGGTATGCCGTCTTCCATGAGGATAAGCACATTCGTGAGCTGACTGCCGAGCGCATCAGAGGGTACGTTGACCTTATTGCATCTATGGGCGGTAAATCAGTTATCCTCGGAGGAATCAAGGGAAGATTAGGCCGGGCGAACCCTGAGCAACAATTTGCTCATGGGGCAGCTACGATCGACTCATGTTTGGAATATGCCGAAAAGAAACAGATCATGCTGTTGTTAGAGGCTATTAACCGCTATGAGACGAATATCATGGTCACTGTTGAATCTTGTGCAGAGTTTGCTGAAAAGAGAGATTCTCCCTACCTAAAAGTGCTTGCCGATACGTTCCACATGAACATTGAAGAGGTTTCTCTTAAAGGTTCGCTGGATACGTACGCAAAGCATATTGGAGCCATTCATTGTGCCGATAGTAATAGATTAGCTCCAGGAATGGGACATGTCGATTTTCAAGAAGTACTGAAAGATATTGGTCAATATCCCTATCTTCAGTATCTAGGAGTAGAAGTATTGCC
>CAZTUL010000060.1:0-13244 GCA_964616275.1 uncultured Spirochaetaceae bacterium
GGAATTCCTATTCTTGGTATAGATGTATGGGAACACGCATATTATCTTAAGTACAGGAATCTTCGTGCCGACTATCTTAAGGCTTTCTGGAACGTCCTTGACTGGGCAAAGGTAGAGGAAAACTACAAGAAAGTTACGGCATAAGTAATGGGAAATATTTTAGCCCTCCTACATGAAGGAGGGCTACCATCTTATAGAGTCAAGAAAATATACTTTTCACTACCAATAATCGAGGATCTACTAGATGTCTTCGAGCTTATCGGAAAGATTGAGATCAGCAGCAACGGCACGCAATTGATTAAGAAGATTGTCAGCCACAGGTATCCCGTTCTTGAGCACATTCGGACGTTCACGATACCCAATCTCCCCAGGAAGAAGAACCGGTCGTGAAGGGTCCATAGGAGTCGAGTTTTTCATTTCACGGACTTTCTCATCCATCTCACGTTTAAACTCTTCAGCATCTCTCAGCAAATCGACACGCATTGCAATGAATGTCTGACCACTATTCGTAGGTGTTTTATAGTCCTTGTTAAAATCAATTGTGGTACTTCCAAATGCTGCTGCATTCAGTACTCCTGCTAATGCTCCAATAATAAAATTCAAACCGTATCCCTTATGCTCACCTATAGGCATGAGAAATCCTTCTTCAATTTTCTTTGGGTCGGTGAGAGGTTTTCCTTCTCGGTCTATCATCCAACCCTCAGGCATCTCTTTTCCGGTCTGTGCATACACTTTAATTTTTCCATAAGAAACAACAGTGGTTGCCATATCCAGTAAAACTGGGAATTCATCTTTTGTCGGAATTGCATAGCAAATTGGATTTGTGCTCAATAAGCGATCTAAACCACCCCAAGCTGGCATATGATTAGCATTGCCAATAGCCATGTAAATTCCAATCATATCATGCGGTAATGCTAATGTTGCATATGATCCACCTGCACCAGCATGATTACTGTTCCGAGTTCCCACCCATGCAATACCATGGTCTTTTGCCTTCTGGATGGCGGTATCAACCGCATATCTAACCACTACATGTCCAAAACCATTGTCACCATCGACTAATGCACTATTGGAGGTTTCTCTAATAATTTTGATGTTTGGATTAAGGTTGTAACCACCCTCTTTCACTCGACGAATGTAAGCGGGCAAACGAAAAATACCATGCCCATGCATACTCTGCAAATCAGATTCAATCATTCGATCAGCAATCGTTGCAGCATGTTCTTCCTTAGCTCCTGCAGCAACAAAGGCATCTCTAATAAACGCTTCTAGACGTTTTACTGCTATTTTTCTATCACCCATATATATACTCTCCTTACACTTAGTTCATGTCAAACAGTTTTCTCGCATTATTGTTCAGAATATTATCAAATTGATTTTCCGGTAAATCAGCAGCCACTAACGTTCCGACGGGATCAACCAAACCCATATCGAGAGGATAGTCAGACCCTACAACAACCTGCTCATTTCCAACACGATCGACTAAGAATCTAAGCGTTTCTTGTGAATGTGCAATTATGTCGTAGTAAAAGTTTTTCAAATACGAAGAAGGTAATCGCTGGGGCGTTTTACACTCATTTCGCATATGGTATCCATGATCCCAACGTCCAGCAATGTACGGCATCATGCCACCGGCATGGCAGAGGATAATCTTAAGACGTGGAAGTCGATCAAACATTCCACTAAAAATCATACTCCCTGCCGTGATAGTTGTTTCCAAGGGGTTACCAATCAAATTTCTTCCATAGAATGCCTGCAGTCTATCGTATCCGGCAACATCAATCGGGTGCACGAGCACAACAGCAGAAAGAGCCTCGACGGCTTCAAAAAATTCGGTATAGACTTCATCTCCCAAGTACTTTCCACGAACATTTGTACCTAGATGAACACCGCTAAGGTGTAAATCGCCCATAATTCTTTCGAGCTCCTTGAGTGCCAACTTTGGATCCTGTAATGGAACATGCCCAAGGCCTCTGAAAGATTCTCCTCGCTCTTGTACTGCTGTAGAAATATTATTGTTAAGAATCTTGCATACGTCCAGAACCTTTTTCCCGTCTCCATGATAGTGTGTAGCAAATGGAAGAGGACTGATTACGGAGACATCAACATTCGTACTCACCATATCCTGGGCATGTTTCTCAATATTAACCAGTGCTTCTGTAACAGGTACCCAAGCCTTTTTGGGATTACCAGGAACTGGAAACTGAAGAATATCTCCACTATCAGTAGAGGTGTAGGTTGCAAGTTCCTCCATGTTCCCTTTTTTAATGTAGTCGACATACTCTTGTGGAATCCAATGTCGATGAACATCCATCCCACGCTTGTTTTTATATTCCATACGTTGTTCCTTATTTAGCAACATGTTTGCGTTTTTTATTAATGCCAGTGAATAGGCCAAAGGCCAACACAGCAGCACATAACACCAACAATGTCAAAGAAATAGGTCTGGTTACAAATGTGGACCAACTACCATGTGATATTGACAGTGCCTGCACTAAGTATGTTTCTAGCTTAAATCCAAGGAGGAATGCGATTGCTAATGTCGGCACGCTATATCCGTATCGTTTCAGGATGAAACCGAACACACCAAATGCCAGACCAGTGAAAACATCGAACATGCTATTTTTAATAGCGAAGGCTCCAACAAAGCAGAGTGCAACCAGTATAGGTAATAGCACATTTCGCGGAATCAAAACGATTCTGGAGAAAGGTTCAATCAACAGTCTGCCAACAACCAGCAGTACCAGATTTCCTACTACGAGTGTAGTTAAAATTGAATACATGATTTCAGGATCATCTACCATGAGCCTTGGGCCAGGGCGCAATCCTTGAACAACGAAGGCTCCAAGTAAAATTGCTGTGACAACGTCTCCTGGTATCCCAAAAGTCAAGAGAGGAACAAGTGCTCCACCATTAACCGCATTGTTTGCTGCTTCAGGAGCTGCTACGCCCTCTAATGCACCATGTCCCATCATAGCTTTATTCTTTCCTGTACGTTTTTCAACTGAATAACCTAAGAATGCAGCAATAGGTTGTGATAGGGCAGGAATCATTCCGACTATGGTTCCAACAAGAGTTCCTTTCAATGTAGGAGCTATGATGGATTTCAGATCTTTTCTATTGAGTCCAGGACCCTTCTCTTTTGCAATCGAGGTATCTAGGTGAACATTCTTTCTATTAGCAACGGCTGCCAAAATCTCAGAAAAAGCAAAGAGTCCGATTACTAATGGAATAAAGTCGAACCCATTTCTCAAATAGAGTGAACCGAATGTGAATCGACTAATCCCGAATGCTGGGTCTGTTCCCATGCTTGCAAGGAATAGTCCGATTCCCATAGAGATGAATCCTTTAATAGGCGATCCACTGCTTACTGTGGACATGACCAGAAGGCTAGCGAGAATGAGTGAGAAGAAATCTGCAGCTCCAAATAGTAGAGCAACTCTACTGAGTGGTTCCATTACGAATAGTACGAAAATATCGGAGAAAAACTCACCAAAAGCAGATGCAATTAGTGCTACTAACAACGCCTTTTTTGCCAACCCCTGTTTAGCTAGCGGATAACCATCATACAGTGTGGCTACCGATGCTCCGGTTCCAGGTACACTTATGAGAATAGCGGGAATAGAACCACCCCACATTCCTCCTTTATACACTCCAAGAAGGAAGGGGATACCTACCATGGTTGGCATAAAGAATGTGAATGGTACCAATATTGCCATCGCCATAGTGGTCGTTAAGCCTGGCAATGCTCCGAACAGGCCTCCCAGAAAAACTCCAAAGACCAACATGGCTATAGTAATTGGACTGAATGCTCCAGCGAATCCAGCCAGAATTTGCTCAATCATGGAAAACTCCTTTATCTAAAGATGATGAGATAATCTCTTCCACCGAAAAGTTTTAGATCAACAAAACTCGTGATGGGAAAGGAACCTGCATAACTCGTACAAAGATGATGTAGACGAATGCGACAGTCCCAAGGCTGATGATTGCTGTCCGTTTCCAACTGGTTACCCCGTAATACCGAAGTAAAAATACGGTTGTTGCCAGAGTACTAAAAAGGTACCCAATAAACATGGTGGCAACTGCATAAATTGCCCAAACAGCAACTGTAAGCCAAAAACCACGAAAATCTTCATTCTTTTCTTTTTTGGGTTTTGCTTCTGTTTTTCTCACGAACTCAGAAATAACCAGTATGACTGCGCACACACCAATTAAAGCCAAGCTCATTACTGGAAACATTTTATGACCACCAGGAAGTGTTTTCATAACTCCCCAGCTCTTAGTCATCTTTGGTATTTGATACGGCACAAGAATGAGTCCGACCAGCGACACAAGGATGAAGAAAATTCCAGAGAAAAGATCCTTTTTATTTTTACCGTGTAATGTCATAGTCCCCTCTTTTGTGAATGGGGTTGATAACACCAACCCCATTCTACGTCGTATGATTAATTTTTTAAAAAAACGTTATTGTCTTCTTTCGAAAATCTTCATGAACTTTTCGTTCTCTGCTGCCCAGAACTTCCTGAAATCCTGAGAACCCATGTAGTGAACTTCTTCGCCCATCTTTTCAATGGTTTCTACGAATTCTGGATCGGTACAGATACCCTTAAATGCATTATCCAGAATCATAATGATTTCTTCAGGAGTACCTTTAGGAGCGAATACTGTTCTGTGCATCTCCCATATTGCATCATAGCCAAGTTCAACTAAGGTAGGAACATCTGGAAGAACCTGAAGTCTTTCTTCAGACATAACTGCCAATGCAACTAATTCACCCTCTGCTACGAAGTCAAGAATTTCATCAGCAAAAGCACCGCAGAGAGGTACGTGGCCTCCAAGAACTGCCATCTGAGGATCTGCTCCACCCTGCATAGGAACGTGATTAAGTACGATTCCTGTTGCATCTTGAAGGACTTCAAATGCATTATGTCCTGCATTGAACATACCAGAAGAGGCATAAGAAATTGCTCCTGGATTAGCCTTGGCTTCAGCTACGAGTGCATTAAAATCTGCCCATTCACCAGGAATTGCAACTACAACGGTTGGGCTGTAGTTGATTCTAGCAACTGGAATGAAATCATCTTTTGTATACCCTACATTCTCAACGATTGGGAGAACTGTATTTACACCATTATCACCGAAAAGCAATGTATAGCCATCAGGGTTTGCACTCTTAACATAGTTGCTTCCAATGGCCCCTGACCCACCGGGTTTCAGTTCGACTACTAATGGTTTACCTAAGTATTTTTCTGCGTAGCGAACAATAATTCTTGCATGTGCATCGTGAGAACCCCCTGCTCCTTTAGGAATAATGAACGAAACAGGCTTAGTGGGAAAATTTTCCGCTGCAGTACCCTTTTGTCCTTGTGCGAACACCATCGAACAAGAGACGACTGCAATCAGTAGAACCATCAACAATACTTTTTTCATGGTACCTCTCCTTTTTGTACTTATTACTAACCTGTTCGGAATATTTTCGTGAAGCACGAAGTAACTTCCGTTACAGGGTAACACCAAAAACTCAAATTCCACCCTTCGGTGTTTATTTTATCGCATCGTTAAGCAATGTGCTCGCAACCAACTTTGCATTTTTATTGCAAACGTTTACGTTAATATCATAGCATGAATATTTCAGCCGTCAAGTCTTTTTATTTTGGTTTTATCTGGTCTGAAATTTTTATAGAAAATATGGAAATGATTTAAATATAAGGAATTAATATATAGTTAAGTCTTATAAGGATCATTTCTTTCCTGCACTTGACAAATAGCGAAAGTGTAGCATAATTGTAAACGATTACTATTTTATATGTGAGTTTTATCCTGTGGTATTGCGAGAAATACTGGTGCGTCTGGGAGGTTTTATGGAAGAAATAAAGAAAGTGGGTGTAATTCACACAATAATTCACTCGGTAGACGAATTAAAACCTCTTTATCAAGAAATCTTACCAGGAGTTGATGTTATTAACATAATTGACGACAGCCTTGTACGAGAAATACTTCAGATGAAAACTCTTACACCAGCTATTCAGAGAAGAATGTTGCTCTATGCAACTGAACTTGAATCAATGGGATGTGCTGCTGTGTTGAGTAATTGTTCTTCGCTAGGCGAAATTACCGAGGTAATCAGAAAAGTACTTGCTATTCCATTTTTAAAAATTGATGAGCCCATGGGGAGGCAAGCAGTTTCATTAGGGACCAATATTGGTATTGTTGCCACTGCCGATACTACCATAGGCCCTTCCACCAGACTTATAGAACAGATGGCACTAGAGGTTGGCAAAGAGGTCGCGGTTACTTGTTTTCTTGCTGAAGGAGCGTATCGCGCATTATTAGTTGAGAAAAATCGACCAAAGCATGATCGTATTCTTATGGATACCATAGACCGTGCATGTGCTGCCTCTGATGTTGTATGTCTTGCCCAAGGGAGTATGTTCTCAATCGCCGAACAATGTACCGAAAAACCAGTTCCTGTATTGCATTCCTTTAGAAGTGGTATAAGCCAATTGCGATCATATGTAGGACTCGAATAATATGAACAACGTGTTATTCATCCTTATGCTGAGTATTGGGAGCGTTGCTTTTGGCTACTTCGTGAAAAGGATGATTCTTGCTGTTTATAGCACAAAAACGCAAGGTTTGCTTGATTTTTCGAAAAAATTGAAGCTCATTACCATGTTCGTCATTAATCCAATTCCAATTCTCAGTTCTTTTTGGACATTTTCGTTTGAGCGACAATCGTTACTGTTTTTTCCCCTCATCGGCATTCTCTTTACTATAGTAAGTGCACTAGGCACCCTAATATTTATTAAGGTTTTTTCAATTGAATCAAAAAAAGCAGCCTCTGTATTCTGCAGCGGCATGTTCTCAAACATCATGACCTTTGGCGGATTAACTGCATTTATATTGTTTGGCGTTGAAGGGTATTCACTCATTCAACTGTTTAATCTGTTTATTGGACCGATTAATTATCTCGTTGGCTATCCCATGTCGTACCAAATCAGTATTGGCGGTTCTAAATCCTTCAAACTTTCCACCAAAGTGTTCAAGTCTAGACCGTATGTGTTAATTCCAATCACTGCATTGCTCATAGGTATGCTCTTTAATACTCTTGGAGTGAAGCAACCCGCCTTGGTACCTCAATTACGAAGTATGCTTATTCCGTTTGTAACAGGTTCCATGGGAGTATCTATAGGTCTCACACTGAATCTTGGAAGAATTACTTCTTATATAAAAGAGATTGGAGTTATTTTTCTCATAAAATTCCTTGTTTCGCCACTTGTTATGGCTTTTATAGCCTATGTGTTTGGGTTGCACACGATGATGAATGGGATTCCGTTCAAAGTTACCGTTATTGCATCAGCTATGCCGGTAGCTTTCAATGCTCTTATTCCTCCCTCAATTTATGGATTTGATCTGGATTTGGCAAATTCAGCATGGGTAACTACCACGCTGGCTTTTGCTGTAGTATTACCAATTCTCTATGTAGTTCTAAGAATTTAGCATATGGAGAGATAACTAGATGAATTGATGCTCCTTGTACCAAGAAGCATCTGAAAATAAAACGGAGAGGTAAAAAGATGAGTGTAAAAAAGAAAGTAGGTGTCATTCATACGTTTCTCTATTCGGTAGAAGACTTAAAGGCTCTTTTTGCTGAAATTGTTCCTGAAGTGGAGATGGTGAATATAATTGACGACAGTCTGTTAAAAGAGGTGCTAGCCAACGGATCTCCTACACCGGCAGTCATTAGAAGAATTTGTAACTATGCCCAGGAACTTGAACGACTCGGGTGTGATGCAATACTCAATCAATGTTCATCGGTGGGCGAGGCTTCCGAAGTAGCACAGAAATTAATCTCTATTCCTTATGTCAAGGTTGATGAACCTATGGCAATTGAGGCAGTTGCTAAAGGTAAAAAGGTCGGTGTAGTTGCAACAGCTCATAGCACATTAGGTCCTTCTGCTCGATTAGTTGAGTCGGTAGCTAAGCGACTGGGAAAAGATACTGTTGTTAATCGATGTTATGCTGAAGGAGCTTATGATGCTCTACTGAATGAGAAAAACAAGGCTAAACACGATAAAATCCTTATGGAGACCATTGATAAGGCGTGCGCGGAAAATGATGTTGTCTGTCTTGCACAAGGCAGTATGCTGAGTCTTGTTGAAAAATGCAAAGATAAACCGGTGCCCGTTATTCATTCATTTAGAAGCGGTGTTACACAACTGAGAGAATTGTTGAAGCTTGACTGATATAATCGAATAATTCTACATAAGCCCACTAGTTATGAACTGGTGGGCTTATGGGTAATCTAAGCGTAGTTTTTTTACCTGATTCTGGGGACCGTGACTGCTCCATCCAACAAGAATAGCACTTTACAATCTTTGCCATACACCTCAAGAGCATGGTCAATTGCATCCTGCAAATTATGAACCGGTTGAATGAAGATTGATTCAAGTAGGGCATCGTCCAAGTCGGTAATTGCCTGAACTGTCGCCCACTGAAAAACTTCGGCCATCTTTGCCGCTTTGTGGTACCCAAGTTTATATCCCGCTTCAATAGCGTGTAATACTGCTTGCGGCGTGTCTGATTGTGAGAGGAGACGTAAGAAAGCCTCTTCGCCGATACCTTCTCTGCACGAGGCAACAAGAATCATCGTCCCACCATTTTTTAGGGCCAATTTCGCGTTATCGATTGCTTTTTGTGCCTGGTAGAGGTCTACGTCCATAGGATATTTTGATGCGGTAACCACAACATCGACCTTTTCCTGTATGTCGGCAACGAATATTGAGTTGGCACAGTCGATTGCGGCATAAAATGAACCGTCTAACGAACCACTAAAAACTCCATGAATCTCCTGATCTTTGTTGAGAACAGTCATAATACTGAATATCGGATGGGTGAAGAGTTTTAAAGCATCCATCATATCTTCGTGTACGGGGTTGCCTTCTAGGGCTAGTGCTTTTGCGTTTGGAGACAGGGCAAGTTTATGATTCTGTTCAATAGAAATATAGCCCGCAGTACCGGGTAGAAACGCTTTTCGTCCACCAGTGTATCCAGCAAAGTAGTGAGGTTCCACCGATCCAATTACCAATATTTTTTCGGCATGCACTACCAAATTGTTTAACCACAATTCGGTACCAGCCCTTGATGTGCCTATATAGTGTAGTTCTTCCTGGATTCGTGCATCGTGAACATGGATTCGATTGGCAAACAAATCATACATGTCGCCAAATATATACTGGTACTCATTGAATGTCGGGCCACGGTGAACTCCAGTTGCCACAATAAACTCTACATTCGTGGTAACTAAATAATCTTTCAGTGCCTCCAGCACTATACGAGTTGGAGTAGGGCGTGTCCCATCATTTACAATAATAAGCAGCTTTCCAGGTAATTGCAAAAAATCATTAAAATTAGGGGGTACTGAAGGATTCATGAGAGAATCTAGAACCATCTGATGTGGTGTAACCTCAGGAATCGTGACCTCATTGGGCTCCAGCACATCTGCCAAGTGCTTGTCAGGAATTTCTACCGTTATGAATTCTTGCTTATACGGGACCTTAATTCGCTTCATCAAACTATCTCCAAAGAACTGTATATATGGGTGAGTGCCACTAACGTTCCATGGCTTTAATCAGTGGAAGTGTTTTACCCGACAAGAACCGCACCATGGCTCCTCCTGCAGTGCAAATATATGACCATTGATTAAGCTGTGTAAATTTTGTTGCAGCACTGACACTATCCCCTCCACCTACAACAGTATAACCATCTGAAGCTGCGATTGATTGCCAAATTTCTCGGGTTCCTTTTTCGAAGAGTTCTTGCTCATAGATACCTGCAGGGCCATTCACAAATACTGTTTTAGCCCGAGCAATCTCCTCTGAATACCGTTTAATCGTCTTACTCCCTATATCGGAATAATCCAAATTTTGCATAGTAGGACCTATCGAAAATTCCTGTCTATCTCCATCAACAGCGGCTGCCAAATCAATCGGCATGAGAATCTGTTCCGGATAAGCTTTCAAGTAGGTTTTAGCATCCTCAATATAATTGAGCAATGATTTTCCCGATAAGAAATTGTAAGTTTTTTCACCTAAATCTTTGCCTGAAGCGAGCAGAAAGACAAGCCCGGTTACACCACAAGTTAAAATGTAATCGGCAGTACCATTTTCTAATACTGCCTGCATCATACCAAAAGCATCGCCAATTCTTGCTCCACCAAGGATGAAGACTGAAGGATGCTCTGGTGATGTCAACACTGTTGTTAACGCGGCAACTTCATCAAACAGGAGCGGACCAGCAGCACTGGGAAGTACCTCCTGAAATGCTACCATACTAGGAGAATTTCGGTGAGCAGCTGAAAAAGCATCATTAATATACAAATCAAACAAAGGAGCTAAAGTCCGCACTAGCCAGCAACTGGTCATGGATTCCGCTTTAAGAGGCACAACTTTTTCAAAGACAGAAACTTCTTCAGTCAGGTAACGCAAATTCCCTAAGAGTACTACCTCACCATCCTGAAGATTTTTTATTCTTTCTACTGCTGTTGGGCCGCATACATCATCGACATACTGTACCGGACATCCTAATTCACGACTGAGGATTTCTGCATGTTCACTTAGAGGAATGAGATTTTGATAGTCATCTGTATCCCCCTGATGTGCAATTAATGCAACTTTTGCCCTTTGTTCAACTAACCATGCAACAGTCGGAGCTGTTTTTACTATGCGGTTTTCACTTACGATTTTTTTCGTTTTCGGATCCAAAGGAGAATTGATATCCACACGTACAAGAACTCGTTTGCCTGTGACCTCACATTCCTTCATCGATTTAAATTTCAGCTCCGCTTTCATTTTTATGCCTCTTTTCTTAATGAACTTTCATTCCGAGATATTTGTTGGTCTCGGCAGTTCCCTCTTCACGGGTAAGCTGCATTTTCATCGCTGCTCGGATTGCATCGATATTTTCGGGTATTACGACCGCTTCTTGCGGTATGTTCAGTGCAAACATAATGTCGTCACCACTTTTCACGATAGATTCTTCCCACACAGCAATTTCGTACATATCTCCTCGTGGATTTCCAAGGTCTCTGGCATAACGGAATAGAGATGCATTACCCTTAAATCCATTTTCGAGACTGACCATGCGAATTCGGGGATGTGCACGGAACATTTCGATAAGTTCATCCTTCGAAATAGCTTTTTTAGTTGTTACTATTGGAGTAATTATATGCCCATGAGTTACTGGAGTATGCACAAGAATTCCCGTTGCAGCGATATGCGGCATAATGGTCATGAGGTCTAGACACTGGTGACTAGGAGCTTTTTCAACTTCAAGAGCATTCGTTAAGCCTCTATGATAATCTCCAGGATCAGCAACGCGTCGAATAATGGTCATAGCTGTTTTCTCAACACCCACTGCACGATCTATACAGTCAATCGCTCTAATAAGACCGGTCGTATTACAACTTGTGAGCTTAAGATAGTTGGCATCTAGTCCCTTCTCATAGTTCGCATAGCCGTGAAAAAAAACATCTGCAACAGAGTTTTTTTCACCACCCTGGAATACTGCTTTACACCCATACTTCTCATAAAGTTCCTTGTTCTTCGCCCCAACTCCGGCACTAGTTGCATCCAGCATGATATCTACTTGACTTACTAACTCTTCAAGAGTACCGCTGACAGGGATACCCCAATCGGTGAGAAGTGAAATTTTCTCCGGCATCGCAGTGAATAATCTGTAGGGCATACCTTTCTCAAATAAAGCTTGTACTGCCAGTGTTGGAGCAACATCTGCTACTCCTACGAGTTCCATGTCCTTCTGTAATGCTACACCATCTGCCAGGCGCTGACCAATGACTCCGTACCCAGCTACTCCAACTTTTACTTTTTTCATGCATATCCTCCTGAAAAAATTCGTGAAATTGTTCCGATATCTCGGAGAATCTTTCACGACTCTATGGGTTTGTTCTCCTTTACTGTGAAGAAGGAAACCGTTTACAATGTAACATATAACATGTAATTGTCAAGATTTAATTTCCAGTAATTCTCCTTCATATTGATATTGAAATGTATGCAAAATGTAGGATAAAATAATAAAAAACAAGGAATTAGCAAGTTGTGTAATGATTACTGATTCGCGTATTTGGTAAACCTTTTGTTTACATTATGAAAAATTTGCGATACTATGAAACAAAGGAGAGCAATACATATGGGTTTTACATTACGTGACATAGCCGCATTGTCTGGGTATTCCATAGCTACCGTATCCAGAGTACTTAGCGGTAAGCCTGGAGTTAATAAAGATACGCGTGAAAAAATTCTCTCTTTGGCAAAAAGTCTTGATTTTAAGGTAAATTACAACGCACGTAGTATTAAAACTCGAAGAACTCATACGATTGGTCTTATTGTTGCCGATATTACAAACCAATTCTACTCAGAAATTGCAAAAACCATAGAATATCAGGCAAGGCATCTCGATTATACTGTAATTGTGGGAAATACTGGAAATAATACCAAAGAAGAGACAGCAATAATCGAAGCTTTCCAGGAACGCCAAGTGGACGGGTTTATTTTTGCTTCAGCAGAGATGAATGATCGAGGTATCATTAACCTCATTGAACAGGGGATTCCGACAATTCTTTATCACCGGCATCTTAAAGAAGGGGTAAAACACCATTTTGTTGGTTGTGACGAGTATCAGGGAATTTCATTAGGAATAGAGCATCTTGCTTCTCTTGGGCATGAGAGAGTAGGGTTTATCTGTGGCTCAAGAGTATTTTCAACCGGCATAGAACGTATGAAAGCTTTTATGAAATTGCGCACTGAATTCGGTCTTGAAGCAAATAACAACCTCATTAAAGAAGGTGGGTATGATATCGCCAAAACAAACCGAGCCGTATATGAGCTCATGAGTATTCCCAATCCTCCCACAGCAATTTTTGCTGCTAACGATCTTATGGCGCTCCAAGTTATGGATAAGGTTCTTGAAATGGGATATCGAGTTCCTGAAGATGTTTCAGTGATTGGTTTTGATAATATTCCCATTGCATCTCACCAGAGGATCAATTTGACCACAGTAGATATTCAAATTAACCGTGGTGCACGCGAAACTGTTCTGAATTTGATTAACTTAATTGAAGGTGTGAACATGAGCAAGGATTTGGTTGATGTTATTCTGGATCCGGAATTAGTAGTCCGATCTTCAACAGCTCAAGTTCGTTAGAATTCTTGAATAAGTATTTTTGT
>CAZTUL010000061.1:0-7154 GCA_964616275.1 uncultured Spirochaetaceae bacterium
TTCAGACCAACCAGAGTCTTCGGTAGATTCCTACTGAGGGTAGCTTTTGTTGGGGCAAATCCTTCAAAGCTCCCTTTCCAATTACCGGTATACCGAATAACAGAATGACTCGGTACCCGTTCCTCAAGAGATAGGAAGCTGCAGACAGACCTGCAATTCCAGCACCAATGATTACTATATGTTTCTTTTCTGATTTCATAGGTTATAACATATCATATGCACTACACGATGCAAGGATTGATTTTGAAACCTTATCCATCAATGTTCTCACATGAGTAGACAGGTAACTCTCTATCCCTTACTTTTATATTCTACGGTACTGCAAGGAGGCTAATCTATGAAAAAGCATGCAATATTTTCCATGAGTTTCTCAAAAGTATATCCCATGTATGTGGCTAAGGCTGAAAAGAAAGGCAGAACACAAGCAGAGGTCGATGAAATTATCCACTGGCTTTTTGGATACAGTCAAAAAGAATTAGCGTCTCATCTTGAACAAGGGACAGACTTCGAGACATTTATTCAGCAGTGTCCTCAATTACAGCCATCGCGGAGTAAAATTACTGGAGTCGTATGCGGTGTTCGTGTAGAAGAGGTGGCAGATCCTATAATGAAGGAAATTCGCTACCTTGATAAACTCATAGATGAATTGGCGAAGGGAAAAGCTATGGAGAAAATCTTACGGTCGTAGTTCTCTGACTATCCAACCCTTATCTATTTATATACAAATATTTACCATACCCAAGACACCGTAAAAACATACGCATTGTTGAGTGAATCCAATACCTTCATATCCGATATCTTTTTTCTTTTATTGTCGAGTACATAAGTCTTCTTGATGGTATGATACCATCAGATTACGGAGGTCATAGATGCTGAACCAGTTGAATCGTATGGTTGATTATATTGAAAATCACCTTGCGGAAGATTTATCAATTGAAACACTTTCGCAGATATCGGGGAATTCTTTATACCATGTGAGTAAGGTGTTTCTGTACCTTTCGGGGTACTCAGTCAGTGAATATATTAAAAATAGGCGTCTATCTGAGGCTAATAAAGCACTGCTAGAGGGAAAAAGCGTTACCGATGTATCCCTACGTTACGGGTATCAATCACTCGATGGATTCACTCGAGCATTCAAACGATACAGTGGCATTCTACCATCAGAAGTTCGAGGTCAAGGCTTCAGTAAGATCATGCAAAAATTATCATTTTCTATTCAAGTTACAGGAGGAATGAGCATGGAATGTAAAATTATAGAATTACCGGCGTTTTATTTTGCAGGAGTAGCAAAACGGGTACCAATGCAATTTGAAGGAGTAAATCAGGAGATTGTGAAGCTCGCACAGAGTATTACGGAAGAACAGAGAAATGAAATGCATGCGTTACAGAACATGGAACCGTATGAAATTGTGAATGTATCCTACGATGCCGATGCAGATTTTCTTCGAGAAGAGGGGGAATTAACACATCTTATCGGTGTCCTCACAACAAAGCCTGAGGTAAGTTCTCATCTCCAGAAGGTGCCAGTAGCACCGCTGATATGGGCAGTATTCCCTAATGAAGGACCATTTCCCAACACGCTACAAGAAACTATGGCAAATGTGTATGCACAGTGGTTACCTATTTCTGATTACGAGTTAGTTCAGGCTCCAACATTTTCCTTTACCAAAATGAATCAGGATACACCGGGGTTCGCTTATAGCGAAGTATGGGTTCCAGTTCAAAGAAAATAGGTACATGCTTAATCGTGATCTTGTAAACGCTGTTTCGCCTCTTCGCTCAATGCCATGGTTCTGCTACGTGTGAGTTTTTTTATCTTGGATACGTGTCTAAATCGCAACGCAGACCAATCCTCATCAAGTGATATTTGTCGTACAGGTTCATAACCAAGACTACCTAAAAGTTCCCAACCCGTATCACGATTGATATCTGATCGATAATGCCTGGAAGCTTTTTTGGGGTATGCAAACCAGAGTATTGTGTCTGTATCAATACTCTTCATGACAGTCTTTACCATTTGACTAAGTTCCGCCTTGCTCGATACAAAACCGAGCAGAAATGGAACATGGGAATCTGTAGAGAGAGAAGTAGTTACGTGTGCTATGTCATGCAGGAATGGGAAAAAAGCTTCTGGAGCATTTAAAACGCAAACTTCTAACGATTCTTTATAATTCAACTTTTTTACTAGTTCCATATAGTAAAGTTAGGTGTTTTGTTCTGCAAAGGCAATCATTGCATCTTTCATAAATTGAGCAAGCCCCTCGCCATACTGGTCAATATTTTTAGTGAACCGCTGATCATCAACATACATGCGACCTAGATTTGCAAACATCTCCGGCGTATATGTTCCCATTGTGTTCAGCAGTGTAAACCATTCCCTTATGAGCTGCTGTGCACTTGCTGAAGTAGGATCTGTATGGCGAATCGCTGCAAGTTGCATAAACTGACTTTTCATTTTCTCAGATAGATTCTCCTTTTGCTTGTTCTCCAATGCGTCGAGCTTCTCGTTTGCTTGATCCACAACATCATCTCCCCACGCCTTACGAGCCTCATCTTCGTACGGATTATGAGAAAAATCGAATCCTTGGAATCGTTCTTCATGTTTCATCGTATATTCTCCTCTCTCTTCTTGAAGGGTAAGTGCCAACGTTTGTAGTAGCTCCTCCAACTTGTTCTGTTTTTGTTTCAACAATTCATATTGCTTCTCTAATGCTTTTAATCGATTAAAGTTCGGATTCCCCAGTATTTTCTTTATATAATCCAAAGGAAATTCCAGTTCCCTGAAAAATAGCACCTGTTGTAAATCCTTCAGTTGTCCCTCATAATATCGCCGATAATTTGATCCATAATCCCGTTCAGGTACCACCAGTCCAAGTTCGTCATACCACCGTAAGGTTCGAGTTGTGGTCCCTGTTAATCGTGCAACTTCCTGAATGGTTAATCCCTCATTATTCTTGTTCATATAAACACTCTACACCTTTACGTTACGTAAAGGTCAATTACTCTGGTAAAATATTATTCAGCCTTCGTGCTATCGGTTTTTCTTGTGTTACAACTCAGATTTCTATACACTTAAAACATTCACGAGGAGTGGAAAGTAGAGGATTGTTGATTGCAAACAGAGACAATCTAAGGAGTATTACCCATGCATGAACTTGTGAGCAACATCCTTCGAGGCAGTATTTCATCTGTTATGTATGCATTGCTCCTTCTTACTCTCACAAAGTCAAAAGTTGGGCGAAAAGGCACCATAGTAATCGTTTGTGCCGTCTTTCTTATGAATATGCTTACTTCCCTCTGGTTCTATGTCTATGGCGATTTAACATCACTGTCACGATTCTCAGTACTTCTATTCATTATTGTTGGTTTTGCTCTCAAACCGGTAACCAAGCTCTCGTTTATGCAATGGTCTTTTACGTTTCTTACCTCAATAAATATCGCAATGATGATCATCGTCTTGAGTTTCCAGCTAGGGAAACTATTTTCTAATCCTCCACTGGCTAACATTATCCTCCGATTAGTTTTTTACCTCATAGTGATATTTCTATTTCGCCACTATTTTCTCTCATCGTATCGTACCGTCGTTAAAAACTGGCCATCATTCTCGGGCCTCATGGTTGCCATATTTCTAAATTTTGCCTTTTATTTCTATGTTACCGATGATATCCAGAATACACTTATAACATACAGATGGCCTCTGTTATTGTTAGTCACATTGTCGGTAGCCGCATATGGGACTATTTTCTATTCGCTGAACAAGATAGCAGCAATCCATACACTTGAGTTGGAAAATGTAAGATTCCAAAAGGAAACAGGACGCCTTCATGAGACAGCAGTGCAATTAGAAAAATATGCCAACTATGACACGCTTACTGGACTTCCCAACAGACGATACTTTTTTGAAAAATTGGCTCTTATGATTGCTGAGCATAAACATAATTCTAGAAAGTTTGCTCTTTTGTATATCGATTTAGATGGATTTAAGTCTATTAACGATACGTTTGGGCATGAGGTGGGAGATGAAGTCCTGATTACCGTAGGAAACCGTCTGGAAAAGGGGGTAAGAAAAACTGATTTTGTCGCACGGCTGGGAGGCGATGAATTTGGGGTCATTTTGTATGATATTGAAAATTTGGCTGTTGCAGAAACTTTAGCAAAAAAAATACATGAACTTTTACAAAATGAGATTTCTATGCAAACAATACAATATACCATAAGTGCTTCCATTGGCATCGCAATCTATCCCGATACCAACAATGGTGTAGAAACACTCGTTAAAGATGCTGATGCTGCAATGTATGCAGTGAAGAAATCAGGGAAAGGTGGTGTTGGTATTTTTGCACCTGAACAACTATGAAACACTATGCGGTTCACCCAGATTATCGCAAATTACAGATTCCTCTTCCCTTATATAGAAGCTTCATACCGTTACTTCAACGTATGACCCGTCTCATGTATGCCCGGCAACCCATACCAAGTACCATAAACTACTCTAAAACCAGCGTACTCGGCCATGATGGATATGCTATTCCAATTGAAATATTTAGTCCACTTTCATCGGCACAAAAAGTACCGTGTATCCTGTTCATACATGGCGGTGCATTTGCCCTGCCTGCCACCGACTATCATAAAAAACTTGTTTTTGATTATGCTCTCGGATGTCCGGCAAAAGTAATCATGGTAGATTACCGGTTGGCACCCCACTATCCATACCCCTACGGATTAAAAGACTGTCTAGCTGCTTATACATGGATCCATGACCACGTGGACAACCTCGGCATTGATCCCACACGAATTGCACTCTGTGGTGATAGTGCAGGAGGAGCACTAACTGCTGGATTAGCATATCTCATAAATGACCAAGCATTGCCCGTACCCCGCTTTCAGATGCTCGTCTATCCCGTCTTGGATTCACAACAGGAAAGCCCTTCTATGCAAAAGTTCACCGATACGCCAATTTGGAATGCTCGATTAAATCGGAAGATGTGGAACATATATTTACAAGGTACTATAGATAAAAATAATGCGGTGTATGCCTCTCCTGCTCAGAATGAATCTTATACCGGATTACCGAATACATACATTGAAGTAAATGAGTATGATTGTCTCAGAGATGAGGCCATATCGTATTACCACAAACTCAAAAAAAACAGTGCTAATGTAGTGCTTAATCAGACAGTGGGCACAATTCATGGTTTTGAACTTAATTACACGAGTGCCTATACACGAAAGATTCTCGAAAAGCGAATCACCTATATGAAGGAACAATTTCTCAGCAATCCAGAGGGCTAGACCTTACAACCAACTTGCAAAATCTAGGCACACCTCTGGATTTTAGATTTCAGTGAAAAAACTATCGTAAAGTACTTACCAATCTTTTTGAATCATCCTTTAGATGTTCATACGTTGCCTCATACTGGTGAACATATTCCTTATAGATTTCATGATTCTTTGGATTTGGCTCAATGTATTTTCTCATTCGCACCATGTTATCGGCAGCTTCATTCAGATCTTTATAGATTCCTGCAGCCACGGTTGCCGCAATGGCACTTCCCAAGGATGTAGCCTGTTGCTCTTCCGGTATAGAAATTCTAGTGTTTACTACATCGGCCGTTATCTGCATCCATAAATCACTCTTAGTGGCACCTCCACAAGCAATAATTTCATCAATGTACACACCGCCCGCTGCCATTCTTTGCAGGATTACAGCAGTCCCATACACAACACCCTCCATGATTGCTCTGAATATATGCCCAGGTGTGTGTTTTAACGTGAGACCTCGAATAACGCCCCTACTATTAGCATCTACCCATGGAGTACGGTTCCCCTGCCAATGCTCGAGAACCACAAGCCCTTCAGATCCAGGTGGAACCTCTGCTGCTTTCTCATCGAGAAGTGCATATATGCTCATACCCCGCTCTTTTGCTTCTTGTTTCAATTCAGCACTGAGAAAATTTGTTACCCACCATTTTACAATCGATCCAGTTGAAATCTGTCCGGCTTCAACCACTTCCATACCGGGGATAATAGCACTTGGATAGGTGCCGAAAATTCCAGGAGCATGTAATTCTGCTTTGGTCATACCAATATGAAGTTGACTTGACCCAGTGATTAGGGCAAGCTTTCCAGGTTTAAGCGCGTTTACACCAATAACTGCGATAAAGGCATCGGCTCCACCACCTGCAACAGGAATACCCTCTCGAAGTCCAGTCAGTGCAGCGACTTCCTTGCTCACGCCACCGACAACTTCACCAATGGTGACCACTCGCTTTGGGAGCTTCTCAAAAATATCTCCGAGACCGATTTTCTCATAGAGCGAAACGGGCAATCCACCCTCTTTTGCATTATAGAACCAGCGAATGGATACTGTGTTGATATTTGCTGTTATTTCACCGGTGAGCCAATAGGCCATCCAGTCGGTGTGCTCAAATATTGTATGAGCCTTGTCATATACTTCCCGCTCGTACTTCTTTATCCAAAGATTTTTACAGGGGAACCACTCTGCAGAGACTTTTCCATGCCCTACGTATTTAAGAGCATCATCTCCGCAGGCTGCAATTTCATCGGCCTCTTGAGATGCACGAATATCCATCCACATGATGGCATCACGCAGGGGGTTGCCCATAGCATCGAGATATACAACTGTGCAACTCGTTCCATCTATTCCTACACCCTCGATCTGATCTGGTCGTATGGGACAATCCTTGAACGCCAATTTAATTGATTCCAGCATTGAGGCACTCCATTGCTCCACATTCTGCTCTCCCCAACCTGGATGTCGATGGATATTAGTATTCTCACTAATAGCAAAGCTGATACATTCCCCTTTTTCATTATAAATACCACTTCGAATACTTTCTGTACCTGCATCAATTCCTAATACATAGCGTCCCATCTTTTCTCTCCTCATGTTCTCTTGTGGTTAAGCAACTTCTATTTTTGCAAATTTCCTTCTTAGTGAGATCTTGCATCCCAACCAAGACGAGCTCCTTTAATCATTTCAACGACCATGGTTTCAGGATGTTCTGCCTTAAAGATACCACTACTTGAACCGGTACCCTGGACACCTCCGACAATCACTTTGTATACATCTTCTCCAGATTTAATTCCAGCACCCTGAAGAACAAGCATGTCTCTCTTTATGTGCTGCACAG
>CAZTUL010000061.1:7254-8379 GCA_964616275.1 uncultured Spirochaetaceae bacterium
GCGGATTGGAGAGCCTCTGGAAGAATTTTCCCAGTTGTGGGTCCACTGGCAATTGGATCTATATGTTGTCCAAATACGAACAGCTGTGTGGTAGCAACACTTACCTGATACACATCACAGGGAGAGCAAGTAAGCATTACCTGTACATCAAAATCTGCAGCAGCTTTATCTGCAATACGAGCTAACTCTACCAGGTCTGCACCATGCATCTCATTTTTTGGATTTATTACGAAGATCGGCTTTGATCCACTTACTTTTTTAACCATGAAAAACTCTCCTCTTAAATTGTGTTGATAAATTTGCTAGTAGACGAGTTCATTTCCCAGAACCACACTCATATGATCGGCAATATCTTTTATGTAGAGGGCATGCTTATGCATTGTTTCGTAGGGCATGTTCTGAAGCAATCCAGAGACTCCAATAGCGCCAATTATTTCTTTATGACTGTTGAACACTGGGGCGGCTACACAGCGAACGCCAACCATTCGTTCTTCATCATCATAAGCATAACCTTGTTCCCGAATTTTACGAAGTTCATCGAAGAGAGCATCCTTAGTTACCAAAGTTTTCTCAGTGAATTTTTCCATTCCACCGTGAATGGTTTCCTCAATTTGTTCAACGGTAAGATACGCAATGAGTGCTTTACCGTGTGCCGTACAATGAGGCAGTGGACTATCGCCTATATTAGTGTAGACTGCCATCGCATTTTCGCTTGCGTATCGATCAACATACACTATTCGATTTTTTTTATTGCGTAATCCAAAATAGGTACATTCCCCTGTTGTATCGGAAATCTTCTTGAGATATTTATGAACATTGGTTCGTTGATAGTAACTGCTCATTGATATATTCATAAGTTCAAGCAGCTTTGTTGTGAGCACGTATTTATCAGTATGCTCATCCTTCTCAATATATTCGAGTTTTTCAAGTATTTTAATTTTCTGGAAAATAGAACTCTTACCCTCCAGCAACATATTGGAAAGAGTTGTTATTCCGAGAGGATAATTATTTTTACAAAACACCTCTAATAGATTAAATACTGACTCCACTCTATCTGCCATGATCAACCATCCTTATCAATTTCAACCGGCGATCCATTGTTATATTCTCGAAGAAATACAGCAA
>CAZTUL010000061.1:8479-13132 GCA_964616275.1 uncultured Spirochaetaceae bacterium
ATGCAAAAAGCTGCAAAAGAACTCGGTGGGGTAAGAGTGACTATGGTGAATCCGGCAGAAGCCGATGCTGCACAACAAGTTGCTCTTGTGGAAGACCAAATTGCGAAGGGCGTGGATGCAATCTTAGTAGTACCCAATGATCCAGGTGCTCTAGAGCCAGCGTTCAAGAAAGCTAACGATGCAGGTATTCTTACATTCACACATGAATCGGTACTTTCCAAGAATATCACTTTTGACTTCGAAGCCTTCGACAACGTAGTCTTTGGACAGAACCACATGGACAATCTTGCTAAGGCAATGAACTATGAAGGCGGTTATATTGTCTTCGTAGGAAACCTTACTGCAGTAACGCACAACACATGGGTCGACGCAGAAATCGCATGGCAGAAAGAGAAGTATCCTAACATGTACTTGCTCCGCGACCGACTGGTTTCGGATGAGCGCACAGAAGTGGCATACGAAAAGACCATGGAAGCAATTAAAACCTATGGTGATGAGTTGAAGGGAGTTATTGGTTCTTCATCTTCAGATCCTCCAGGGGCTGGACTTGCTGTTGCTGAAAAAGGTCTTCAGGATAAGATTGCTGTAGTCGGAACTTCTGTTGGTTCAATGGCCGGTGCAGGCTTGGAAGATGGTTCTATTAAAGTGGTTTCAATCTGGAATCCTCAGAACATCGGCTATGGTGCAGTTTGGGTAATCAAGCAAGTATTAGAAGGTAAAGAAGTTACCGCTGGTACCGATGTTCCAGGACTTGGAAAAATCGACATAGACGGTAAGGTTATTTATGGTGATAAGAGTGGTATTTTGAACATCACAAAAGAAAATTATAAGAATTTCACCTTCTAACATTACAGTTCCGTCGGAAAAAAATTGAAAATTGGTCGGTGTGGGATTATCCTGTCAGTGATATTGCACGATACACCGACCACTGTTTTATCAACGCAAATCTAAATGAGGATGATGGTTGTGGCTGAAGAATATTGCATCGTTTTAAAACATATCAGCAAGTCATATGCTGGGGTTGAAGCTCTCGATGATGTGGATTTAGAAATCCGGAAGGGTGAGGTCCACTGCCTCATTGGAGAAAATGGATCGGGAAAATCGACTCTGATTAAAATCATTTCAGGAGTAGTGACTCCCTCGCGTGGTGCGAGCATTACCGTAAATGGAAAACACTACACAAGACTCACCCCGATTGATGCAATGCATCAGGGGATTCAAATTATCTACCAAGATCTCTCGTTGTTTCCAAACATGTCTGTGGCTGAAAACATTGCAATGAATAAGCTCCTCGAATCAGGGAAAAAGGCTTCAACAAGGCATGTTATGGAAGAAATCGCAGCCGAAGCATTGCAGGCAATAGGAGTTGATTTAAGTCTTGATGCATTAGTTGGAGACATCCCCATTGCTAAACAGCAGTGTGTTGCAATTAGTAGAGCAATCACCTGCGGTGAAAGTCTCATTATTATGGATGAGCCAACCTCCAGTCTGGGAAAGAAGGATATTGAGTATCTATTCACCATTATCCGAACACTCAAGGCACGAGGTATCTCGGTATTATTTGTTGGGCATAAATTGAATGAAATTTTCGAGATTGCTGACCGTGTAACCATCTTGAAAGATGGGAAAAATTTGGGAACCCATGATATTCACGATTTAACGCATCAGAAAATCATCGAGTTGATGACCGGACGATCTATTACAGTCTCCAGTTATACTCGTGAGCATATATCTGACACACCGCTTCTCGAAGTTAAAGACCTTTCAAAGACTTTTCAGTTCAAACACATTACTTTTAATCTGTATCCTGGTGAGATTATTGGCATTACCGGCTTAGTAGGTTCTGGAAGAACGGAACTTGTTTCATCACTTTTCGGACTAAATCCTGCAGATTCTGGAGAGATTCATGTAGAGGGAAAACTCATCTCAATCACATCGGTGAAGGATGCCTTACATGCAGGTATTTGCTATATCCCGGAAGACCGTCTGACTCAGGGTTTGTTCATGAATCATTCCATAGAAGATAACGTTATAGTCACCGTGTTTAAAAAATTAATAAATCGCGTAGGTTTTCTCACCAATAAAAATATTCGAAACACAAGTTCAGAATGGGTAGAAAATCTTTCCATTAAAACCCCTTCTGTTGCCCTTCCGGTAAAACAACTCTCTGGAGGAAATCAACAGCGTGTGGTCATTGCTAAATGGCTGGCTCGAAATCCTCGTATCCTAATTCTCGATGGACCAACCATAGGTGTTGATGTCGGGGCAAAAGAAGAAATTCACAGAATTATTAAAAATCTAGCAAATGAGGGTCTTGGTATAATTTTTGTGAGCGATGAAGTTCCAGAAGTTATTCAACACTCCCACAGAATCATACTCATGAAGGAAGGTCAGATTGCTGAGATCATGAATTCCGAAGATGTGCATGAAACTGAATTACTCGAGAGACTGGGTTAATCCGTATGATGAGGAGTACACAATTGCAAAAACATCAGTTTATACCAAAATATATATTCAGACACGAAACGATGCTCTTTGTCGTAATGGTGCTATTCACCATAGTTGTCAGTTCAATAAATTCATCGTTCTTTACACCAGAAAATATGTTCGACATTCTCAAAACCAGTTCCATTACAGGCATGATGGCTTTGGGAGTGATGGTAGTCATAATTTCGGGTGGTATTGATATCTCATTTACTGCTATTGCAACGGTAAGCATGCAGGTGACAGTTCGACTCCTTATGTCTATGGATAAGGGAAATATAGTTGTCGCATTTCTTATCGCTGGGATTGTGGGAGCCCTTTTAGGGTGTATCAATGGATTCTTGGTGTATAAATTCAAATTACCAACACTGATTGTTACCCTTGGTACTTCAAGTATATTTCATGGTCTTCTACTCTCAATCTTAAGAATTCCGCACTTATACAGTGTTCCAAGCTATTATTTTGAATTCAGCAGACTAAATCTCTTCTCTTTCACTACTGCTGAAGGAACTGTAATTGGACTGTCATCACTCACTGTGCTCTTACTTGTAATGGCACTTTTTGTGTGGCTAGTGTTGAAATTCACCATAATAGGACGTGGAATTTATGCTATTGGCGGTAATTTAGAAGCTGCGAAGCGAGCTGGTTTTAATATCATGCTGATTCAAATGTTCATCTATTCCTTCATTGGATTTACGGCTGGAATTGCTTCTATTGAATATGTGTCGATGTTCCGTCACGTACATCCGTTTAACATGATGAATATGATGCTCAACGTTATTGCTGCAGTAGTTCTCGGGGGAACGAGCTTTACCGGTGGTGCTGGTACCGTAGGAGGAACTCTGCTAGGGGTGTGGATGATTTATATGATTACCAATAGCCTCATTCTTATGGGAGTTCCATCTGAATGGGAACAGGTAGTAATAGGCTTCATCATTATTCTCAGTATAGGAATCAGTGCGATGCAGAAGTCCTTGAAAAAAGTAGAGGTGAAAATAATTGAAAACTGAACACAGAAACAACATACATATCAGATCAAGTGAGCTGAATCAGTCTTTAGCATATTTTGCTCTCTTTTTAGTGGTGTTCGCACTTATGGCAATTCTTCAACCACGTCGATTTTTCAGTGCATCAAACATCCAACAGTTGGCATTTCAGATTCCTGAGTTCGGAATTCTTGCAATTGGGATGATGGTTGCCATGATTAGTGGGGGTATAGATCTTTCCATAATCACCACGGCAAATCTTGCCGGAATTACCTCTGCTATTGTTATGCTTACCTTAAGTCATCGTGGAAGCATGGATTTAAGTGCTCTTCTTAAAGGCATTATGGCTGATGAAGGAACGAGAAGTTCACTTCAAGCTGCAATGCCTACTGGAATTGCCATGGTGGGGATTGTCACTGTTACTGTACTTGTCTCACTTGCTGTGGGAGTTCTTTGTGGTTTATTCAACGGCTTTCTGGTTGCAAAAATCAAGATTACGCCAATACTCGCAACCTTAGGGACTATGAAACTCTATGAAGGAATTGCTCTCGTCATCACAAAAGGATCTCCACTTACCGGATTCCCCGATGAATTTATATTCCTCGGGAGTGGATCGGTCGGCGGAATGCCTACCCCGATGATAATTTTTATTCTTGCGATTATTATGCTCGCACTCCTTCTGAGGAAAACTCCTTTGGGACGAGGTATCTACGCAGTCGGTGAAAATCCACTTGCTGCTCAGTATTCAGGTTTGGACAATGCAAAGATTCTCATGAAAACCTACGCTATTACTGGACTAATGGCGGGTCTTGCTGCTGTAGTTATGATGGCACGAGTCGATTCAATAAAAGTGGGATACGGAAACTCTTTCCAGCTGCAGTCAATTCTTGTGGTCATTCTTGGTGGTGTTAGCACCATCGGCGGAACAGGGAATATTATTGGTGTAGTGTTTAGCGTTTTCATTTTACGAGTTATATCGAGTGGTTTTAATATTATGGGTTTTTCGAACTACATGCGTAACGTCATTTGGGGAGTATTGCTCATTGTGGTTGCGATAGCACTATCTTCAGGGTTTAAATCTCTTAAGAAATCTAGAGGTACGCAAACTAAAATTCTCAATAAACACGAATCGCTTGAGTCAACGTAATCAAATTATTAATGAAAAGAGCCCCCCTTCCAGAGA
>CAZTUL010000062.1:0-13131 GCA_964616275.1 uncultured Spirochaetaceae bacterium
CCACTGTTCCCGCCGTCGGCGACGAAGTCAAGGTCATGATTGTCAACAAGGAAGGAAAGGGCGGTCAAATCGTTATTTCCAAAAAACGTGCTGACATCAAAGAACGAACAGAAGTGCTCAAGGAAGCTGCAGAAAATCGCACTCCAGTTATGGGCAAGTTCGTTAAGGTCATCAAGGGAGGCTTTGAAGTCGACCTGGGCAATGAGTTTCTAGGTTTTTGCCCGCTATCTAAAGCGGACGTAATGAGAGTCGAAGACCCAGAAACCATGATTGGGATTGCTGATTATTTTATCATCGATAAATTCCATACAGGTATGAAGCTGAAGAGTGTTGTTTCTCGAAGAGAATATCTAGAAAAGAAAATCAAAGAAAACAAAGAAAAATTCTTCACAACAGTAAAAATCGGTGATGTTGTTGAGGGAACTGTAAAGAGTTTTACCAGTTTCGGTGCCTTTATTGATCTTGGTGGGTTTGATGGCCTACTTCACATAAATGATATGAGCTGGGGTCACGTAACAAAGCCCAAAGATTTTGTGAAAAAGGGACAGGTAATACAATTACGTCTCATTAATATTGATCCGGTTTCTCAGAAGATTAATCTTTCATTAAAACATATGACTGAAGATCCTTGGAATACTTTCGAAGAGCGTTATGCTGTTGACAATGTAGTTAAGGCTCCAGTTACAAAGATTACTACGTTTGGTGTATTTATTGAAATTGAACCAGGAATTGAAGGACTTGCTCACATTTCTGAACTTTCATGGACAAAGCGAATCAACAATCCTAAAGAATTGCTTTCTATTGGTGACGTGGTTGAGGCAAAAATCCTTGGCTATGATCTGGACAAGAAGCGAGTCAGTCTTGGTTTAAAACAGCTTGAAGACAATCCATGGGACACAATTAACGAACGTTATCCTCATGGTATGACACTCACCAAACCGGTAGTTAAGATTACAAACAGTGGTGCTTTTATTAACCTCGAAGAGGGAATAGATGGATTTTTGCATATCGATGATATTTCGTGGACTAAGAAAATTCGGAATATGAACGAATTCTGCAAAGAGGGTGATGTTATTGATGTTGTGGTTACCCGCGTTGATTCACAGACCAGACACATTCGTCTCGGGGTGAAGCAGCTTGAAGGTAATCCTTGGCAGACTCTCCGCCATGACTATCCAAAGGGCAGCACTATTAGTGGTGAAGTGAGCAATGTAACTGATTTTGGTGTATTTGTTCGAGTATTGGGTGACATCGAAGGTCTTATTTCTAAGTATAACCTTGTTGGTCCAGACGAACACGTTACCGATGAAGTGCTTAAGAAGTTTAAAGTTGGCGATCCTATTACCGCTGCAGTGGTTGAGATTAATCCATCTACACAGAAATTAAGTCTGTCAATTAAGGAGCTTATCCGCAAATCCCAGCAGTCTGAGATTTCAAAATATATCCACGATGATGATGGTGATACCTTCACTTTCGGTGATCTCATGAAGTCTCGAGAAAACGATCAGGAATAGCGGAGCAGTATAATGGCGAATAAGAATGAAACAACATCTGCAGGAAAATTAGAATCAAAATTTAATACTTTCCTGCTAGCGAATATGAAGCTTCTCATTATTATTGCAGTAGCAATTGTAGTTTTGGTGGTTGGCTTATGGATAGGTTTGAGCGTTGCAAATAACAGCGCTAATAATCTTCAATTAGCTATAGATAATGCACAGCGCACATATTCTGAGTGGGTCTTGCATGAGGATAAGAATTCTGAAGAAGCTCTTTCCCTGAAGGAATCACTTATTGAACAAATCTCTGACCTTTCAGAAAAGGGTGGGGATGCATATCCTGTTCTCAAGGCTGAATACCTTATGGGTCTCATTCGCTACGAAGAGGGAGCATTCGCCGAATCGTTGAATCATTTTACCGCAGTCGCTCAGAAGGGTAAGGGAACCTATATGGGTTCACTTGCTCTCTATAATGCAGGAGTGGCAAGTGAAGAACTTGGCGACCACGTTGCAGCTTTGGAGTATTATCAATCAATTTATGACACCTACGGAGCTGAGGCTGCGGAATCAGCAAAGGCACTGTTCAGTGTAGCACGATTGCATGAACGAAGTGGGAATATTGATTTAGCACGTGCTGTATTGCAACAGCTTGCAGATGAGTTTTCAGCTTCAGAATATGCTAAGCTTGCACAATCACGGCTGGTGGTGCTCCAGTAATACGGAGTCGTACCGCCGGAGTGCGGAGGAAACAAGTATATGAGATGTTTGGGAAGAGGTGCTGGTGTATGGCTACTCTTGCTGACATCTCTTTTTTTTCTGGTCAGTTGTGGAATCCCTACCTTTATAAATCTCGATTCTGACATTGAACTTGAACGGGTAGGGAGCCCAGCACTTCCTCAGACTGTTGAAGCCTCCATTACATTGAGTTCATCTTCAGAAACACTATCAAAACTCACAGAGTATTACGATAGTGGCGAAGGGCCATCGCTCAAGCTTTTCTATGTAATTTCCTCTTCTCCAAGTACAGTCTTAACGAACTATGTCTCTGAATCCGGCATCTCTTACCAAATTTCACAGATAGAAACTGACTTTAGGAATCTAATAAAAACGACTTCTGGTAGTGGCATTCCTTGGAATGTACAAAATACTGATAAAGCACCGGGTTTCTATGTGTATAATGCTCCTGGAACAACGACTGTACGTGAAAAATCCTTGGAAAGACCCCAGGAAATCGATTTGGATGCTCTATTTTCCGGTGTGCTCATAGGAACATTTGCACAGTACCCAAATGAATCAACCAGCTTTTCCTCGTATTCATTCGGGATACATCCTGAGATGGACATACCAATAACGCAAGTGCCTGGGACAACACAAACACTTGCAATCTCTCTTCATCCGGTGGCTGGAGAGAATGTAAATATTTTAAAACTCACATATGATTCACAGGAATTATATCTCATCGATTATATGAGAAAAGGATTCCCTGATAACACCTGGACTGCAGAGGAAATCGGAGAACAGTACGTTGAAGAGGATGAAGTATTTTATGGGGAATTGGGAACCGGCCTGTATGTTGATTCTGGACTCTATATCCATCTATTTTGTGCAATCTATGGTGGAGAAGGGAACTTTACCAATATTTACTGGTCCGATCTGACGTATCTTGGAAATATTGAACTCATAAGTGATTAAAGTAATTATGTATATAATGTATATTCTGTCAACTAGAATACAATACAAGAGTCTATTGCATATAAAGGGAAATGACCATGATTGACTATGAACATCGTGATGCTGCTACATTCGAGCAAGCTGTTAAGAATCTCTATTCCATACTCAGCATGCTGAGAAGTCCTGAAGGTTGTCCTTGGGACCGTGAACAAACCATAGCAGATGTATCACGTGCACTCATTGATGAAACGTATGAATATATAGATGCTATGCATGAAAAAGACAGTAATGGATGTGCTGAGGAAATCGGGGATGTTCTTTTGAATGTGTTAATGATTGCAAGAATTCATGAGGAGCAAATGGATTTTACTCCCGTACAAGCAATTAATTCGGTTTGTGAAAAATTGGTACGTCGGCATCCTCATGTTTTTTCTCATGCTGAAGCTGCTAACAGCATCGAAGTACTCGATCTCTGGAACTCAATAAAAGAAAATATTGAAGGTAAAACTTCTCACGATGATGATTTTTTCAGTAGAGTTCCCAAATCTTTACCAAAACTTGAAGAAGCTTGGGAAATTCAAAAAAAAATGCGAAAAGTCGGTTTTGATTGGCCGGATGTTGGCGGTGTGCTTGATAAGGTACTCGAGGAACAACAGGAGCTTTTTGAGGCAATGCAAGATCTTGAACATAATCGTGACCATGTAGAAGAAGAATTAGGTGATTTACTGTTCTCTATTGTTAACCTTGCACGATATCTTAAGATGAGCCCTTCCGTTGCACTTCATCGAAGCAATAAAAAAGTACGAAATAGGTTTAATTCTTTGGTCAAACTGAGTGAATCGAGAAATATAGAACTATCCAAAGAAAACGCATATGTATTAAATGAGTTATGGGAAGAAATTAAGCGTGAAGAGAAATGAATGATATCGTTACCCCACACTTGGTTGGGAAATGAATCAAATCTCTTCTATTGTCTAGTTTTTTACCCCGTGATAATATTGGGAAACTATGGTTGAGAATCCAGAATCTACAACGAGACAGGCAAAGAAAAAACGCGATGGTGTGGCAATCTATGCAAGAATTGCTCTAGATATTGCCAATCGTATTGTAAACGGAGAAATTCCCGAGGGAAAGCGACTCTCAGGCAGATCAATAATGTCTTCTGAATATGGAGTCTCGCCTGAGACTATAAGGCGTGCATTTTCGCTTCTGGAGGAACAGCATGTCGTTGAAGTGATGCAGAATAGCGGTGTTCGTGTAAAATCCAAATCCCAGGCTTTGAGTTATATTACCAAACACACAAATAAATATGATACAAAAGCCCTACTCGCTCATATGAAAGATCTTTTAGTACGCCGTGAACAAATTGATCACGAAATGTATGAAATAATTACACAAATTGTGGATTCAACAGAGAGATTTTCCGCAAGTAACCCATTCTATACATATGAATGTGAAATTTCACAGAATTCATCAGTAATTAATCGCACTATTGGCGAGTTGTCTTTTTGGCAAAAAACTGGAGCAACGATTATTGCGATACGGCGTGGAGGTTCCATTACCTTATCTCCAGGTCCCCAATTTATCATAGAAGCAAACGATGTTCTCGTGCTCGTCGGAGACCAGGAAACGAAAGATTTTGTTAACACATTCATTGCATAATCCTTCCCTTATGTTGGTGATACTATCACACACATCATTCTAAAACCCATTATTTTATTATTTTATATATATTTAACACATATATCACTCCCCTTGACAAAGTGACAATCTCTGTAGTTTAATGAAGTTGTCGGTTACAGGCAATATAATAAACACACATAAGCGTCTTCTACAAACTATGATTGTTTATTATCCGAAAAATTCTAACCAGTAAACTTGTCACACTGCCTGTAATCAGGAAATATCACAATTTCTAGGAGGAATTATGAAACGTATTTTAAGTATTGTATTAATTCTTTTTCTTGCACTACCTATGGTATTTGCAGGAGGAGATAAAGAAGCAGCTTCTACCGAAAAGGTTGTCCGAGTTGCAGAGCAGGTACCGGGACTCATTACTCCAGGAGTCTGGGATGGTCAGGCATTCTCAATGAATTCATCAATCTATGAATATCTAGTCGAAATCAATGCAGATACTGGAGCACTCGAACCAGTGCTTGCAACAAGTTGGTCTACCGATACCGGTCGAAGATGGGAATTTAAACTCAGAAAAGGTGTCACATTCCATGATGGAACTCCCTTCACCTCAGCCGATGTTAAGTACACCATCGAAAGAACACAGGATCCGGCACTTGGTCACTTAAAGAAACAGGATTTTGAAATTGTATCTTCAGTTGAGACTCCGGATGATTATACTGTTATCATCAATCTCAAAGAACAGAGACCTACTTTCGTGTACCAGCTGACCGATTATAACATGGCAGTACTTTCCAGCGAGTATGATTATGCTTCACTTGGAGAATCAAAACCAATGGGAACCGGTCCATTCAAAATGGATCAGATTATTCCAAAAGAGTCTGCAGCATTATCCAAAAATGTAAATTACTGGGATCCAAATCTTCCCAAACTCGATAAAATCCTTATCTATTTTGTTGCCGACATCGATGCAAGTATTTCTATGCTGGAATCAGATCGTGTAGATGTTGTTCCTTTCGTGACTCCAGTAATTAAAAACCGTCTCGATTCCACTGCTGGAATCTCGGTTATCAGTCCATACCAGGAACAGCGATTCATTGCAATGACTGTCGATATGAAGCCATTCGACGATAACCGGGTACGCCTTGCTCTCAAGTATGCAATGGATCCAGAAATTATTGCTCGAAGTGTTGCAAAAATGGAACTCGGAGATGGTGCTTTCTATAACGAAACTCCCATCATGAATTCGCTTGCTGAATATAAAGAAATTCCGCATAGGGGTCGTGATATTGAAAAAGCAAAAGCACTCCTTGCAGAGGCTGGATACCCCAACGGTGTGACTGTTGAACTCACCTACGCTTCTGACCACCCATTCGGTAACGACTTAGCACAGACCATTCAGGAATTAGCTGAGCCAGCTGGATTTAATATTGAGCTAAAAGGCTATACAAGAGATATCTATCTCTCACAGTATTGGTTGAATGTACCATTCTCTATTACTGGTTGGGGAGGTCGTATAGATCCTTCCATGTTATTGGCTCTTGCCTTTAAGAGCGGTGGATCATGGAACGAATCACACCTTGCAGATCCCCGTGTGGATGCACTCATAGATAAAATTTCGTCTGAAGTTGACCCAGAGGTACGAACAGGGTATTATCATGAGCTACAGGAATTATTCTATGAAGAAGGTTCTTTGATTAATGTACAGGTACCATATTTGGTAGCAATCAACGATCGTGTTGTGGATTATAAACAACCAATCACCATGCTTCCACAATACAAATACATGGATATCAAATGAATAGAACACTAAGCATTGTGGTTCGAAGACTGGGGTCGCTTCTAGCGACCCTGGTTGTCATGTCTTTCATCATCTTCATGCTGGTAGAAATCATGCCAGGAGATGTCGCTCAGATGATACTTGGACAGAGTGCCACCGAGGAGGCTGTAACAGCCCTCCGTGAAGCACGAGGCCTTAACGATCCAGTTTTACAACGTTACGGCAGATGGATTTCAGGCGTAGTTGTCGGAGATTTGGGTGAATCTGTATACATGCAAGGGGTTGCGATTAATTCGATACTCTGGCGTAGAGTTGGACACTCGCTAGTGCTCGCATTAACCGCATTCATTATGTTTGTGCCTCTTTCCATATTTTTTGGTGTACTTGCGGGTGTAAAAGAGAAAAAACCTACAGATTCAATCGTATCATTCTTCGGGTTAGCAACCATGGCCTTACCTGAATTTGTTTCTGGAGTCTTTCTCATAACTATTTTTGCAGTTCAACTGAATTGGTTCCCGATTGTAAGTGTTATACCTATAGGAGAAGGGTTATTTGGAAATTTGAATATTCTCATTCTCCCTGCCCTGTCCATAACGTTCGTCATGTTCGGATATGTGTCCAGAATGCAGCGATCATCAATGATACAGGTAATGAATTCTGACTATGTACGTGCAGCCATTCTTAAAGGAATGCCACGGAATTATGTCATATTTAGACACGCATTGAAGAATGCACTCTTACCTACAATTACTATTATCGGCATGAATATGGGTTGGTTATTTGGTGGCCTAGTTGTTGTTGAAACCCTATTCGGATTTCCTGGAATGGGTTCGCTCCTGATGACTGCAATCAAAACTCGAGATGTCCCGCTTATTGAAGCGTGTGTGTTGTTGATTACAGTAATCTATTCACTTTCAACTATGATTACTGACATCATGTACAGCTATCTCAATCCAAGAATTCGCTTCCAAGGAGGCCAGCGATGAAGTATATACTCTATCAACTGAAAAAACATCCGCTGGCAATCGTAGGTATTGCTATTATATTATTCTGGCTCATCATGGCATCTGTTGGTCCATCTCTGCTGAGTTACACACATACGGCAATGGATTCAGAAAACCAGATGGCAGCCCCTGGTGAAGAAGGGCATCTACTAGGAACTGACAGTTTAGGAAGGGATTTGCTTGCTCGTATTGTCTATGGCAGCAGGTCAATTCTGACTGTTGCATTAATGACTTCTATAGTTTCAACATTCATTGGGGTAATTCTAGGCTTTTCAGCTGGATATTTTGGTGGAAAAATAGATACCACTTTTTTACGTGGTATGGATATTCTTATGGCTATACCACCACTCGTACTTTCTATGGTAATTTTGGGAATATTAGGAGATTCAAGCATCCTATCATTAACGCTTATTGTTTCGATTGCGTTTGTTCCGGCTACCGCACGTGTTTCACGGGGTGTACTTCTCACTGAAAAAAGCCAAGAATATGTTTCAGCAGCTAGAATTCGTGGCGAAAGTCACCTGTACATTATGTTTGTGGAAATCCTACCCAACACAACTGGACCAATTATTGTTGAAGCAACTGCTCGATTTGCATATTCCATTATGATGGTGGCTTCATTAGGGTTCCTTGGAGTTGGATTACAACCACCGACACCCGATTGGGGAATGATGGTTATTGAAAACAAGCCGATAATCGCCCAGGCTCCATGGACAGTACTTTTTCCAGCTTTAGCTATAGCGTCCTTGGTAATCGCCATCTCTATATTCTCTGACTTTGTCAGTAAGGTACTCATACATGAACGATAATATTTTAGAAATTGAAAATCTGCACGTACGGTTCAGCACATTCGATGGGGAGTTTTCGGCAGTTAATAATGTTTCATTAACATTAGGGACAAACGAATCTATCGGAATTATTGGTGAATCGGGTTGTGGGAAAAGCACACTCTCTTTTACAGTCATGCGATATCTTGCAAATAATGCCTCTGTAGAAGGTTCTGTTCGTTATAAAGGAGAAAACCTCCTAGAGAAAACAGAACATGAAATGGAAAAATATAGAGGCGATAGAATAGCAATGGTATTCCAAAATCCCTATTCTTCTTTGAATCCTGCACTGACTATCGGGTTTCAGCTTGATGAGGTAGGAATGCATCACCAAAAACTTTCCAAGAAAAAGGCTCGAGAAGCAACAATTCAGGCTCTCGAATTAATGAATCTTGGTGATCCGAAAGGTATTGCACGAAGATATCCTCACCAGGTCAGTGGAGGAATACAACAACGTATCTGTATAGCTATGGCTCTTTTATGCCGTCCAGACCTGCTCATCTTAGATGAACCTACAACCGCACTGGATGTGACTACTGAAGCTGTAATTCTTGATTCAATTAAAGAACTCAAAGATAAACTTAACATGTCACTTATGTATATCTCTCATGATATGGGTGTTATTAATAAAGTTGCTGAGCAGGTAGTTGTCATGTATAGCGGAGAAATTGTTGAACGTGGTCCAAAGAATGAAATCTTTGACAACCCTACCCATCCGTATACTCGTGCCCTCATTAATTGTATGCCTCGTGGCGGTGTTGTGAAGGAAAAGACAAAGCTCAACACAATTCCAGGGTATGTAAAGCGAAGAGGAGCTCATGAAGGCGGTTGTCCATTTGCTGACCGTTGTGAAAAGCGAAATGATACCTGTGAAAGTAAATACGGTATACGACAGGTCGGAGAAAAACACTTTGCTGCCTGCGACCGAGCCTATGCAACTGATATTCCAGACACATTGAAAGAAAAACTGTCTCCGTTACAACAGGAGGTTCAGTCGTTTGATTCCCAAGAAGATTTATTACAGGTAAGCAATCTCCACAAAATTTATGGCACACGAAGAAAAGTCTATGCTGTCAATGGTATTGAATTTGCGGTAAAACCGCGCTCGGTTATAGGAATCGTTGGAGAATCCGGTTGTGGGAAATCAACTACCGGTCACATGGTCTCCGGTCTTTACAAGCCGTCTAAAGGTCGTATTCTTTTTGGTGATACCGATATCTCAATTGCGTGGAATAAACGTAATAAAGAGACATTGAAGAATATTCAACTCATTTTCCAGAACCCGGGAAGAAGTTTAAATCCTTCTCATACAGTTGAACAAATTATTGGAAGAGCTATGAAAAAGCTAGCCAATATGAATGATGCTGCAGAGCGAAGAGAAAAAATAATTCAAATCCTGAAAAAGGTTGATCTAGGGAAAGATTATCTTGAAAAGAAACCGAGACAACTCAGTGGTGGCGAACAACAGCGTGTTGCAATTGCTCGTGCACTGTCGATCTCTCCTAATCTGATTGTTTGTGATGAACCAACAAGTGCGTTAGATGTTTCAGTACAAGCATCTGTATTGAATTTATTAAATGATCTTCAAGCAGAGACACATGCAGCATATATGTTTATCTCACACGATCTGAATGTAATTAACTACTTAAGTGATTATATCATGGTGATGTATGCAGGTAAAATTGCTGAATACGGTATGCGGGATGAGGTTATGAATCCACCATTCCACCCATATACTGAAGCATTATTATCTGCTATGCCTGAGGTTGATCCGACAAAACAGAAGGAACCTATTGAATTACTCGGTCAGTTGCCTGACCCAGCAAAAAAACCAAAGGGATGTCCTTTTGCTGGAAGGTGTCATAAACAGGTTGGAGAAATATGTGAAAAGCAGTATCCACCTAAAGTTCAATTATCAGATTCACACTACTACTACTGTCATATCAAACCGACAGCGTAGTATAGTCACGCAGTCCGTCAGAATAGGACCCAAGGTATATAGTTTCGCGGTGTATTTTCATTGAAGAGAGCACCGCGAATTTATCTATTTCTTTACCGAACAATGTTTTCACGGGATTCTTTTCACCAGCCAGTATTGCTGTATATACATAAGTTCCTTGGACTTTCACACGAGCGACTGAAACACCAACACCGCAACAATTTGTCCATTCTTCAAGTTTTCTTTCAATTGCGGGATCAGATACTTCAGATATGGTATAGATACTACCCCCCATATGTTTGCTTAAGGTTACTCTGCGATCAGTTGAGAACGCCTTCATTTGGGTAAATATGAATCCTTCTGAGATGCTGTCATTTAATAGTTTCAACGTTTGCTCATAGTCAAGCTCTAGACCACCATGAATATCAACAAGTACAACCTCTGACTGTCCACTTATGCCAGTAGACAATGGGTTCACAAACTCCATTTTCGGTTTTGGATTATATCCTTGCGTAAAAGCTACCGGAATATGTGCCCTTTGGAAGGCTTGTTCAAATATCCTCATTACATGTATATGAGAAATAAAGGTTGCTCTACCCTCTTTCCTGTAGAAAAACATAACAGGTCTCGAAGGTTTTGATTCTGGATTGTCTAGAACAGTAGTCTCATCATCAGACGGAACAGCATAATTTTCCACCGCTGAATCTTCTGAAACACCTCTTAATTTTCCGCAAATACCACAAGGGAGTGCACATTCTTCTCTACACCGATCAGTAATTAATGCCTCTTGTGCTAATTCCCATTCATTTTTCAGATATCGCGGAGATACTCCTAAAGATACTGAATTCCATGGTAATATTTCTTCGGTATCATGCTCGGTAAGTATCCATCTATCAACAGGAAAATCCATTTCCTTAATTGCTTCTTGCCATTTTTCAACCTGTAGATATTCATTCCATGCATCGAGACGACAACCTTTCTGATAGGCTCGTTCAATCAATTGAGCAACTCGTTCATCGCCTCTACTTACAATGCCTTCAATATAGGAAACCCATGGATCATGGTAAGAAACTTTTACACCTTTGATTTCCTGCTGTATCTCTTTCTTAATCGAACTTAGATGCTGTCTAGACTCCTCAGGCGTTATTTGTTTTGCCCATTGGAATGGTGTATGGGGTTTGGGAATAAAGGTTCCAATGTTGATGTTCATTCCGATATGAGTTGCATCCCAAACTTGTCTCAAATAGTCCACAATTGCTGCCTGTTCCTCAGCCATATCTACACAGGGTAATCCGACCATGAAATAGAACTTAGCCAGTCTCCAGCCTCTACTTTTTGCCTCTTTTATAATTGAAATAACCTGCTCTATGGGAACTTCTTTGTTCATTGCTCGCTGCCATGAAGTCAACGGAGTTTCGATTGCAAATGTAAGCCCACTTTTACGTACTTCAGAAAGCTGCTCTAAAATATCGAGAGAAAATGAACTCACTTTAAGTGAAGGCAAAGAAAAAGAGATATGCTGAGGTGCATAGGTTTTATTTAATCGTTCAATAATTGGTTTTATATTTGGGTGATCTCCACTGGATAGAGAACTGAGAGTTATTGTCCGGTACCCAAAATCGTGAACATGTTGGGAAACCTGTGATTCAATCGCTTCGTAAGATTTTTGTCTATACGGTTTATAATATTGACCGGCATGACAGAATCTACACCCATTAGGACATCCTCGCATGATTTCCACAACTCCATGATCTTGTGCAACCTTAAAATTGGGAACTACATAATGAGAAAATCGAGCATGTACATTTTTTGCAAAATCATCATCAATTGCACGAATTGCCAACTTTTTACCTGGGTACCAGAGGAAGTCTAACAATTCTAATTTTTTCTTAATAGTATTTCTATCAGATCCTTGAGCTTTCTCATCTCGAATTATGCGAACAATATCTGCTAACCCGGACTCCGCCTCTCCAATGAATATAAAATCAAGAAAAGGAGAGAATGGGAGTGGATTGGTGATAGCTGGTCCTCCCGCTATTACGATTGGGTGATTATCAGTTCGGTCTGATGCATGCAAAGGAATATTACCGAGTTCCAAGACTTGTAAAATATTGGTTGCAGCAAGCTCGTACCCAACGGAAATACCGAGTAGATCAAGTTCAGAAAGAGGAATACCATGTTGTAGTGTATACAGGGGAATCGATTTATTTCTCAGCATCTGTTCAAAATCGGGTGCTACAGAAAATACTCGGTCACAAAGTACCGGCTCTTCCATTGATACTATAAGATTATAGAGGATTCGCATTGCATGATTAGACATACCAATCTCATAGAGATCAGGGAAGCATAATCCGACAGTCGTGTCTGCTTTATCAGGTGTGAGAAACTTTCCGTATGTATATTCACCGCCCGTATAACGAACAGGGTTCTCAATCGTGAGCAATTCATTACCAAGCTCCGAAACAATATCTATTGTGTGCATTACAACTCCAGGTATCAAGAGAGCGCCCCTTGCAGAGCGCTCGAACTATAAAAGAAATGGTGGTCCATAAGCCGGGTTCTGTATATAACGGTCATCTATCTAGGCATTCCGTTACCGAAATGCTCAAGCAACCTACCCGCAGGTTAATGGGCGAACAACCCACCTGCTGCTTGGTTTTGCTCCTGACGAGGTTTACCCTGCCGCTTCTGTTACCAGAAGCGCGGTGAGCTCTTACCTCACCTTTTCACCCTTACCTGTTACCAGGCGGTATATTTTCTGTGGCACTCTCTATAGCCT
>CAZTUL010000063.1:0-12983 GCA_964616275.1 uncultured Spirochaetaceae bacterium
CCAAGAATACTTTCCCAATATCTCCATCAAGAACCTTATCAGCTTGAGCTTCATTTAGAAATACATAAGGAGATTCCAATACATAGTATATTGGATTGTGCTGTCCAAGCGGTCCAGTTGTCGTAGGTAACATATCAGTTATACCTGCTTGTAATTGACCAACAATTTCCCCTTCCGATCCCAACTGTCCACCAGGAAATGTTTGGACATCAATTCTTGAATCAGCTTCTTCAACTAATCTTTCAAACTCTAGAGCTGCCTCATGAATCGGCCCTCCGGCTGTTCCATAGGCTACTTTAATTACATAATTCTCTTCTTTTCCTTCGTTTGAGCCCTGGGCAACAACAAAGCTTACCGAAATAAAGAAAACCATTAGAAAGACAAAACACTTTTTCATTCCTTTTCTCCTTTTCTTGTAATTTTACTACGTAAATATACTACATAACAATACACATATTGTCAAGAAATTATAATAAATAAGTGGATTTTCTTATTAATTGTTAAATATTCTGTAATACTACTACATTTAGGAATTTAAAAAGGTATTAATTATTAGGAATTAAGTAGGCTCATATAATAAACTACACGGATATAAATATTTCAGTTAGAATCTTTTATCAACTAGCGATTTTCTTGCTTTATTTAAATTCTCCATTACCTCTTCACTTTTAATAATTGAAACACCTACTGATAATACATCTACCACGCAAAGTTGTGCTATTCTTGATGACATAGGTTCAAATTTAAAGTTTGTTTCATTCGAATGAACACATAATATGTGTTTTGCAACCTTAGAAACTGGTGACTTTTGCTGACTTACAATTGCCACTGTTTCCGCCCCTGTTTTTTCAGCGATTTCTAAAGCTTCTACAATATCCCTGCTAGAACCGGAATGTGAAATCACAACTAAAACCTGATTAGGTTTCATCATAGCTGCAGCCATAGTTGCCATGTGTGAATCATTAAACCATTCACATGGAATTCCAATACGAAAAAATTTATGATAGGCATCCATCGCTACGATAGCTGAGCCTCCAAGCCCATAGAAAATTATTTTTTTTGATTTTGACAACAGGCTTACTATATCACTAATATCAGAATAATTTAATGTACTGAGAGTATTTAAAATTGCAAGAATGTTTGCATCAAATACTTTTTTGATTAATTCGGGAATTTGTTCATCTCCATCTACTGATTCATGTATGTTTCTAAACGTTGGAATTAGCGCCTGTGCCAAATATATCTTAAAATCCTGAAACCCCTTAAATCCCAAGGCTCTACAAAAACGTATTACTGTAGGTTCACTCACATTAGACATATCTGCTAATTCACTTACGGAAAAATGAATTACTTTATTAGGTGAATTCAATATAGTATTAGCGACTTTAATTTCTGATTTTCTTAATTTTTTTAAATTCTCTTCAATAAATTTCAATTGACTCATACTATATTCTCCAATTATCCAACACTAATATCTCCACCTTAATATATCTAGTCCAAAAACATTTAACAAATGAACATTCAATCATTATGGTAATCTTACACAAAATACTAAATTCTATCTCTGAATAAACTCAAAACTACTGAGATAGGTAACTAATTGTGAATATTTATATCGTAAATCTTTATAAGCGTCTGAACAATCAGAATCAGGTGAATATATTGTATATTGTGATTCAGCTGTTTTCTTGAACTTAAAATCCTTGAGAATACCCAATCCATAAAACCCAAATATTGCAGCTCCTGAAATTGATCCTTCACTATTTGCTGGGATTAACACATTTTTTTGTAAAACATGTGCAAGCATTTGTGCCAATCCTTTATTCTTTGAAAGTCCTCCGGTAAGCACTACATCCTTCTCGATGGGTACTTTTTTGCCTATTATTTCGATAATTGTTGCAATATCATATAAAATCGCCTCATAAAGCGCCTTTGCTATATGTCCAACAGTATGTTCTGCTTCTAAACCGTATAAAGTACCAACAAGGTTATCATTCCAATGAGGTGACCGAGCTTTTCTTAAATATGGTAGAAAGAAGAGTCCATTCGAACCAACTTCAACTTTACTGGCAAGTGAATCAATCTGTTGCATCGCTGTAATTTCGTCTTTAGCATTTAATAAATTTGCGATATTTGTATTAAGCCAATTATATGCGTTTCCAACGTTTGTCAATATTCCACCAGAGACCCAAAGATTTTCTGTTAGGCAAAAGCACCATAAACTTTCTTTTGAATCAATTGTTGGCCTATCAACAACTGCTCTCGCTGCACCAGACGTTCCTAAATCAATATTTACCGAACCAGGAGATGAAGCGCCGGAGCCAATATTTGCAAGAGGACCATCACCACCTCCACAAAAAATTAACGTGTCTTTTTGCAGACCCCATAATTCAAGAAAAGAGCGAGAAACTAAGGCATGAGAAGTAGTCCCTTCAGTTAGTCGGGATAATTGATTAACTGATATCCCAGCATAATTAAGAGCCTCCTCACTCCAGTCCTTTTTATTAATATCTAGCAATCCAGTTGCAGACGCCATTGAGAAGTCTACTACCCAATTTTCTAATAACGGATATAAAATAAATTCCTTTATTGAAATGTATTTATAGGTCTTCGGCTCTAGGTTCGGATAGTTCTCTTTTAGCCATTTAATCTTGTAAATCGGAAACATAGAATTAGGTCGGCAACCAGTTTTATTATAGAACAACCTTCCTGTGTCAGTTTTTTTTACATCATTAGCATATTTTAAAGCTCTACTATCAGACCATATAATATTGTTGTAGAGTGGATTCCCATCATAATCAACAGGAAAAATCCCATACATTTGTGAAGAAAATGAAATCCCTTTAACAGAGTTAGAGTCAACTGATTCATCCTGTAATGCTTCAGCAATAATGCGATATGTCTCTTTTCTGATTAGTAGTGGATCTTGTTCTTCCATACCAGGGTGTGGGATGATCGTCTTGTAATATGCTTGTTTTCTTACGTAGATTGAACCCTTACTATCAAATACTATTGCTCTTACAGAGGAAGTTCCGATATCAATGGCAAGAATTTTTATATCATTACATTCCTTCGAATTAGAAAACTGAGTCATAAGCCCTCCCCTAGCGAATATCTCATTACCTGCCTGCTTAAAACTGTAGTCTCAAAGTTGCTCAAGAAAACAAATATTTATCGATATGTTGTAATACTACACGTTTTAATTTATATTGTAAATATATTTAATATTTATTCGACAATTACTCTAATATATAACAACTTTATGTAGTATTATTACATATAGTTGATAGATTGAGACTCACTAGAATATTTATTCTCTGTAATATGAAAATAGTTTTGAATACTTGTGATGCAGATTCAACGTTAGTGATAATCCATGCTTTGTCAAATCTACTTTCAAATATCTTAATATTAAGAAGTCATGATAATGAAAATATTGGATCTAGAAGTTTCGCTATTCTAGAAACAACTCCATAACCTCTTCAGCGGTACGCGAAGCTGCAAGGAGTCTTCGAAATGCACCGGAAGAAGTCGCACGTGCAATCGAAGCAAGAACCTCTATGTGGGCACTGGCTTCTTTTTCGGGGGCCACCACTAAAAAGAAAAATTGAGAACCTTTCCCATCCTGTGCATCAAAATCAATTGGCTTCTCAGTTATTCCTACTACTACCGCGATAGAATCAACTGTAGTAGTTTTTGCATGTGGAATAGCGATTCCATCTGCCAGACCGGTACTGCCTAATGCTTCCCGAGAGAGAATTGCTGATAAAAGTTCCTCCCGATTTATTTGATTTTTCGATGCAACAAGGACATCTACTAATTCTTCAATAACTGCAATTTTTGTTTGTGCAACAACTGGTATCTTTATGAGGTCTTTCTTTAATACATCCGTTAGTGTCATTGAGAGCCTCCTAGCTGGCATCCGGTAAGGATTCAAACATATCCCATACCATATCACTATCACGAACAACAAGCACCGGACATGGTGCAGTCCGCATCATTCTATCAGTTTCACTTAACAATTCGTCTCTTCGACTATGAATCTCTGAAATACCACCGAGAACGAGTAAATCCATATGATGATCTTGAAGATAATTACGGACCTCAGTATGTACAGTTCCCGAGGTTTTAACCGGAATTACCTTTACCCCTTTCTGAATTCCAAGACGTTCAACATGGTTTAGATACCGCTGTGCATCACCCTCAATATCTCTACGATATTCCTGTTCTTCAATATCGAGAAATATTCTGGCTTTAACAAGGTCTTGCAAAGCTCGTGTATTCACTACATATACCGCCGTAAGAGTAGCTCCGAGACGTTTCGCAAGAACGATGGCCGCCATTGCAGCGGTAACAGAATCTTCTGAGCCATCAAGATAGACAAGAATATTGGTATATGGTTCCTTCATTATATACCTCCCGCCGCTTGTTCACGTTGTCTTTCCATTCGCTCCTTCACCTGTTTCATCAACATAAAACTCTCCCGTTCAGCCTCTTCAATTCGACCTCTCGTATAAGATAATGTCTCTTTCAATTCTGGGATTACAATTTTTTCCAATGCATTCACCTTTCGGATTGTCTTCTTAACCTCTCGGGCAAGTCTCATGATTGAAACTTTCAATTCTGCGAGCCTACCCATAAGTTTTAACGCATCCCGATAGGCAGCTAGAGTATCTTCCACAGCCAATGTTGTTCCTTCAGGACTGAAATATGGTCCTTTTTCAACAAATGAAGTTTCTACCCTGGGTAGACGCACTCCCATAACTTTTCGATCGGTTAATTCAATCGATGAGGTGATAGTAACAGCACCGAATAGATTCGCAACACGCAGCCTACCCATCTCCATAACAGTATGTTGCATGGATTCCGTTGCGGTTGCAAGCATTTTATCCACCCTTGCCTGATACTCGACAGCTTGGTCAACAAGAGTAAGTAACTCGACAACAAGAATTGATCGTTTCTGGTCAAGTAACTCATGCCCAAGTGAAGCGAACTTAAGTTCATCAGTGAGTTTTAATAGATTACTTCGAGTAGGCGCGACATTACGTGCCATAACTCATCTCCCATAGAACTCTGAAAGTTCTTCATCTGTAATTCGCTGCAGTTCCTCTGAAGGCAATTCAGAAAGTGCTTTCCACCCGAGGTCGAGCGTCTGTTCGATTGTACGATTTTCTGTAACACTCTGACTCACAAATGATTTTTCAAACACTTTCCCAAATTCAAGATACTGATGATCAATAGCAGTCAATTCTTCTTCACCGATCACTGATGCAAGATTTCGAACATCTTTTACATGACTATATGAAGCAAATAACTGGTTTGCCAGATGTGGATGATCTTTTCGTGTCATACCCTCACCTATACCATCTTTCATTAATCTACTCAGACTAGGCAGACCATTTACTGGAGGATAGATTCCCCTTCCATGCATTTCCCGATCAAAAACTATTTGCCCCTCAGTGATATATCCCGTTAAATCGGGAATAGGATGACCAATATCATCGTTCGGCATGGTAAGTATAGGTAATTGAGTAATTGAACCCTCTTTTCCCTGAATTTTGCCAGAACGTTCATACAATTCTGCCAGATTTGAGTAGAGATACCCTGGATATCCTTTTCTGCTTGGAATCTCTCCACGAAGGGTTGAGATTTCTCGCAATGATTCACAATAGTTAGTCATATCTGTCATAATAACTAAAACGTGCTTACCTTTAGTAAATGCAAGGTGTTCAGCCAAAGTCAAAGCTGTTCGGGGTGTAATTGTACGTTCAATTGATGGATCGTCAGCAAGAGATAGAAACAGAGCAACATTTTCGAGAACCCCTGACTGCTCAAAGCTATCAATAAAATAGCGAGCCACATCATATTTTACCCCCATTGCAGCAAACACTATGGCAAATTCCTGTTCTTCTGAAAGCACTTTAGCCTGTCGTGCAATCTGTGCTGCAAGTTGATTATGGGGAAGACCATTTCCACTGAAAATGGGAAGTTTCTGTCCTTGGATTAGTGTAGTTAGACCATCAATCACGGAAATCCCTGTCTGGATGAAATCTCTTGGGTACTCACGGGCTGTTGGATTAATAGGTAGTCCATTCACGTCAAGCTCGTCTTCTCCAAGAGAGAGAGAACCTCCATCTCGTGGTTTTCCCAGTCCATTAAGCACTCTACCGAGCATGTGTTCAGAAACCGGCAGGGTAAGAGGTTCACCCATAAAACGCATTCTTGTTCCCGGTAATGTGAGACCGCCAGTTCCTTCAAATAGCTGAACAACTACAGCTTCATCGCTCGTATCTAACACTTGCCCTGTTCTACGCTTTCCTTGCGGATCTCTACACTCTACTAATTCTCCAAACCCAACGGGATGAGTATTTCGCATATACACCAAAGGACCATCTATACGCGATGCTCCAACATATTCTCTACCACTGAGCAGCGTTCTATCTAAACCTACCAAGACATTATCGCTCGTCATAAATTCCTCCAAGTTGACTCATAGAGCGTTCCAAACGAAGTGCGATTCTGTCCAAATCTTCACTAGCATCATTTGATACCGTAAAACGCATGCGTGCTATTTCCTGGATGACTTTCATTCTACGCAGCTTCACCATGGTCACCCCTTTGGAAATTGCTTCAGAACCTAGGTGCCAATAGGAAAGAATTAACTGCAACATACGTATCTGTTTATCTACAGTGGAATAACGATCAATTTCATCGAATGCATTCTGTTGAAGAAATGCCGTTTTGAAAAGAGAACATACCTCAAGAATAAAATTCTGACTATCGGGGAGAGCGTCCGGCCCAACTAGTTTTACAATTTGTTGGAGCCTTACTTCACGTTGTAATAATTCCATTATTTCTGCTCTGCTTTCTTTCCAGGATCCATCCCCTTGGGATTCCCACCACGGTGCTACTTCATCTACATACTCAGAATAGGAATCGAGCCAGCTGATAGCAGGGTAATGCCGTGCACTGGCAAGTGCTCTATCTAACCCCCAGAAACAACGAACAAATCTTTTTGTATGCTGTGTGACAGGTTCAGAAAAATCTCCACCAGGGGGAGAGACTGCACCGATAATTGAAACAGAGCCTTCACTTTCATCCAAAGTTCGCATAAATCCAGCTCTTTCATAAAATTCAGCAATCCGAGTGGGCAAATATGCAGGAAATCCCTCCTCTGCAGGCATCTCTTCCATACGTCCGGAAAGTTCTCTCAAAGCTTCCGCCCAGCGGCTTGTAGAATCTGCCATAATTGCCACATGATAGCCTTGATCACGATAGTACTCTGCAAGAGTGATTCCAGTGTAAATACTTGCTTCACGAGCAGATACAGGCATATTTGAGGTATTTGCCAAGAGAATGGTACGCTCCATAAGCGATCGGCCAGTACGCGGATCAATGAGGTGAGGAAATTCTCTGAGTACATCAGTCATCTCATTACCACGCTCTCCACACCCGATATATACAATAATATCTGCATCGCACCAGCGGGCAATCGCATGCTGTGTCATAGTTTTTCCTGTGCCGAACCCACCTGGAATCGCGACAGTCCCTCCTTTAGCAAGTGGAAACAACATATCAACGACTCGTTGACCAGTGATAAGTGGAATAGACAAGGGTTTCCTATCAGCTACGGGACGAGGAATTCGAATCGGCCAATTATGAAACATACGTATTGAGCTACGCATGGAATCACTGCTCTCAACCTCACAAATAACTTCATCGACTGTGTAGGAACCCGATTTAACGGTCTTTACAACAGTATAAGGAGAAATGCCGGGGAGTTCCGGTGGCAAAAGGATGTGATGTTCCACTCTCTCAGTTTCTTGTACGATGCCCAGTGTTTGACCAGATTTCACTGTATCTCCAACGGTAATGGAAAGAGTCAATTCCCATTTCTTTTTTCGATCGAGTGACGGACTTTCGATACCTCGCTCTATACAATCTCCACTCAGCTGTTTCAATCGCTCAAGAGGACGTTGTATACCATCGTAAATGGTTCCAATGAGGCCAGGCCCTAATTCTACAGAGAGCGACATACCCGTTCCATATACATTATCTTGTGGCGAAATGCCTGTAGCATCTTCGTATACCTGAACAATAGCCCGGTCACCCTCAAGTTTGACAACCTCTCCCACAAGTCTCTGCTCACCCACATGAACAAGCTCCATCATCATGACATCGGTAATTCCCTTTATTGTAATTACCGGGCCGTTCACCCGCTTTACTTGACCTACTATTCTTTCCGGCATGGCTGTCCTTCCATTAATTCTTTGAGTTTTCGTTCATGTCGAATCAGCCGGGTACTCACTTGGTTGTTATAGGCAATTTTACCATCTAGAGAAGTAACTTCTATCCCCTGTCCAGTAAGCGTTGCTGTGTTAAGATGTAACTGAACTTGTTTCCCTGTTGACTGCGTAATCAGCCTCTCTGCTTCTCGTAGCATGGAATCATCGACTGATTCCTTAAATGAACACGATACCATTGCCTCGAGCTTATCCAAGCCGATTGCCGCCTCTGCAATCCACCCGATAAGAACCGTTCTATATGAAGAAGAGCCAACCAGTGCAGCCATTTTTTTGACTACTGCACTCATAATTAACGTCCGTAATCGTTCAGAAGTTGAGACCTCGTGCTTACGTTCAAGATTGCGAACAGTAGATTCCTCCAGTCTTTGAATCTGCTCCAACCGTTTCTCTGTTAAACGTTTTTCCTGATCTACTGCTGAATGAATCTTCTTATCATATGAAGAGTCTACTGCAAGTACATCCTGCTCTGCACGGGCAATGATTGCTTCTGCCTGTGTATGAGCACTTTGTAAAATTCCTTCAAAAAGTTGGTCAGTATGCACTTCGTTCATAAAGAAACCCCTATTGCTTCATTCACTAACACCCGTAAATCGCGAGATTGTCCGCCCGTGGCTGAATTCGGAATCTCTACGATTAATGGAAAACTTTCGGAAAACATGTATCGATCAACTTCCGATCGAATGGTATCCGCAACGTCCTGTGTAATGATGATAATACCGTAGTCTCTATTTTCGAGTGCAGTATGTAGTGCAGCCATAGCCTCATCTGCATGAGAGGCTACCATACCACGTGTTCCTACAAGTGAAAATCCAAGAACTGTATCTTCATCACCAATAACAAAATATTGCACGAATATACCCTACACTTTTCCTAATATCATAAGTGCAGTAATGAACCCAAAGACAACCAATCCCTCCGCCAATGCAATAAAGATAAGAGCCTGAGAACCAATTTCTGGTTTTTCACTCATGGCACCCATTGCCGCTGCACCGACGTGTGAAATGGCAAATCCCGCGGCAATTGCACCGAAACTAAAAGCAATCGCTGCAGAAATTACTACCCACATAAGGTTGTTATTAGTTTCTGTTATCACAGGTGCTGCACTCTCAGCAGCAAACAACGGTGGTGTAAACAGAAACGCCGATAATACCAGTACCATTACTGTAAGCCCTAAAGAGAGAAACAGCCGTTTTTTAAACATTTGCATGGTCACAATAAATCCTCCTAGCTAAGAATGCCTCATTATATGCTTTCCTGACTTCCTCTGTAAGGAGACAGGATTATACGATAAACCTCGTCCAGTAAAATATTTTGTAAAGAACTCGTAGTAATTGAGACGTAAAGCCTGAATGCCTGCAGATAGACCTTCGAGAGCTATCACCATCGCATTACCAATAAGTAAAACGACAATTCCAGGGATACCGCCGCCAGCAAGATCTGCCATCTGTGCAAAAGCGCTCATAAGGCTCACATGAGCAATACCTAAACCTGCTACCCGCATAAATGAAAGTGTATTTGCAAGGAACCCGGAAAATATTTCCAACACATCCACAATCCACTCAAGAATTGCTTCCATAATAAGAGCCCCAATACTTTTATCTTCAACTGACTCACCTGCAATCTTCATTCCATACCGATGTAACGGAACTTTTGCAAAAAGCAGTGCTAATGGAACTACAAAGGCAATGGGAAGGAAAATACCGCTCGGAAACGTTTTGTATCCGCTTGCTACAAAAGCAAAAGCAGCCCATACGCCACACCCGAACAACCATCCACCGAGAATTCCATTTTTATCCATAAACAGATGAAACCAATCACCCTTCCGAATCAGATTAATCCAGTTAAGCACGAGCCCCATTCCAATAACAATTATTCCAAACCAGATAGTAATCCCAAGTATCGCATATACATCACGACCGGTACCCCCATGACCAACAACCGCTGCGTGATAATCGAACCAAATTGGAGGGAACAGAGCATACCCAAAGTAAGAACCAAAAATAATACCCGAAACGATCGAAGCTGTGCCGAGATACACCATAAGTTGTGTAAGCTCCGGACTCAGCATTCCCTTTTTAGCTTGAGGATGTTTCCGATAATACCGAATCCCAAGCAACCCCAACAGCATAATAATCAAACCTTGACCAGCATCGGCGAACATAAGACCAAACATACATAAATAAGAAAGTGCTACGAATGGTGTTGGATTAATTGTTCCATATTCAGGGATACTATAATTATCAACTAATCGCTGAAAAGGACGCAGTAATGGTACATCTACAACTGCTACGGGAATCTCATTTCGAGGCATCTCTCGAGCAGAAGTCCACTCAACAACGCAAGCATTCTGTGCAGCAGCACGTATAGCTCGTTCTAATCCTTCAGCGTCCGATTCCGGTACCCAACCCGAGAATAGTGTGGTGTTTCTTGTATGACTAAAATGTTCTGAAATTTCACCCATAAGTTCATAGAGCCTAAGGTCACACCAGAGTTTTTCCAGTAGCTCTTGGTCCTTTTCAATACGTTCAGTAATCTGTAATTTTATCTGGTTATTTTCTTCTTCCAACTCGTGAAGTCTATTGTGCAAATGCTGCTCAAGCTGGATAAGAGCCTCTTTCTGCAGATTTCCATTTGGATTTTCCACCCACTGCAAATTGTCCATGAGCGGTGTTATCTGTTGTCGGTCACGCTTCAGGGTGAGTAGAATTAGATCTTCCCAGGAATCAACTTGAAGCACAACCGAAGACTGATTTGCAAGTCTGGAACGAATTGTTTCTGTTGAACCCTGCTTAACTGTTCCAATTCTCACGTCAATATATTGCAACTTTCGCTCCGATACGTAGCGAAATAATTCTTCTATACGAATTCTTAATTGACTCAACTGTTTCTGTTTCTCACGAATTCCACTTAAATCACGTGTAACCCGTTCTACGAGTTGCCTTGCATGATTCATATCAATCGGCTTAAGCGAATCAGGATTCAAATTCTCTGTTGAAGGAGTAGCTAAGGAGGCTTGGACTAGTAATGTCTCGACCCGTGCCTTCAGGTTCGTATAGGCTTCGTAATCTTCTGGTTCAACAGTATTGGTTAATTTTGCTGCTTGATTAGGAGCCAGTTTAGACACTTGAATAAAATCTAAGACTCCCATTTTTAACAACGTCCGTTTAACTTGCTCAGTGGATTCATCGAGAACTACAGCTGTAAGCAATTTCATTGGTACGGTAAACACATTCATACAACAAACTCCCGGATAGTATCAGAATCCCACCCATAATAGATTCCATTAATTAATGATCGTATCATAATATCCTGACGCTCTTCGAGGAAAAAATAGGCAAGTATGATTCCAAATGTAAATGGATTACCTCGCAAAATTGCATCAAATGACTGTCTTCGTACAGTAAATAAATAATGTTCAACAATTCTGACTTGTTCTTCAACTGTCGTTTTTCCAGATTCTTTCAATTGCTTCGCAAGAACCGGAAATCTTTTCACTACAAGCTGCTCTGGTGACCGCTTTTCTGCTGGTGTCTTGAGGTAGGTGGTAAATTCCTTCGTATCTAGAAGCGTGCCACCTTCCAGCATGAGTTTGCGTAACTGTGTTTCTGGAAGTCTATACATCCATCCAAAACGAACTAAATTAATGCAATTTTTAAGATCAGCGTCTCTATTAAGAACTGAATCTGCCAGAACTCGATCTTCGGAAGGCAAATGGGCTATTGTTTCTCGTAGTTCATGCAGCCACGTTCGGTCTAAAGCGGTCTCTAGACCAAACAATCCCTCTTGAACAATACTCTTCATAGTCCATTGCGAAACTGCATCTTCGTAAGGAGTCCCCCGCAGCGTTCGATACATATCCTCAAACTTTTCTGCATTGACTAAACTCATCCAGTCAATTGAAGATACTATTGTATTCTGATAGAGATACCCAAAACGATAGTCAATATTTTGATGCTTAACAGAATTACTGAACCAGAGACGAATTACTCCTTTTAGATTCTCGACTTCAAGCTTACGCGTCATTGCGGACACTGCATTTGCATGAACACCTTTCATTAACCTGGCAACTTCTTGATGGAGCGTGATATTTCGAGCGAATAACCATGACTCGAGACGTTGGACATCCCCACTTTCATGATACAAATCCAATAATGGAGCATAAGAAGTCTCACGTAATGCATGAAAAAGTTCTTCGAGCGTCTGACACCGAACAAGCTGATCTACTTGCTGTTGACTCAGCATTGCGGCAATTCGAGTACGTAATTTAGCTTGAATAAAGGCATACCTACCCAAAGCACGAAAGCTCACATCTACACTTCCCCGAGTGATGAAGTACATAGTACATGAACCATCTGGTCAGCCAAACGCTCAGCACAGGCTTGTACATCATGCTCTTCCTCTGTCTTTTGATTCAATGATTGAAGGACACATTGAATTCTATTCTCCGATTCTTGTTGCCCTTGAGCAATCTTGGAATCTTTCTCTGAACGTGCCTGATCAATAGCCTTTTGCAACCGTAATTCTCCCCGTTTTTGGGCTTCGGCCACCAAAGTGCGTCCTTTTTGCTGTGCTTCAGTTACAATTTTCTCCGCTTCAGCCTCAACAGAGAATATCTCATTGATAAGTTCGCTGCGCATATGTTCATACTAACCCTTTCCGAGATTCATATCAAGCAAG
>CAZTUL010000064.1:0-12394 GCA_964616275.1 uncultured Spirochaetaceae bacterium
AGCATAACTCATGACAAAAGAAGAAAAATAGTTTGCAATTATGACATAGATATCCAATAATTTAGTTGTACATTCATATTTGTTATGACATAGGCGTCTAAAAATCGGTCAGAACCGAGGGGAGGGAAAGATGAAGAGATTACTGATTGTTGGTATCCTGCTTCTTTGTATGTTGGCTTCACTGTATGCTGACGAAACTCTAGGTAGTGAACCAATAAATTCCGAGGTTTCTACGACTCCAGAACCGGCTATGACTGAAGAGCCTGTCGTAGTTGAAGAACCGCTAGTGGTCGAGGAACCGGTAGTGGTCGAGGAACTGGTAGTAGTTGAGGAACTGGTAGTAGTTGAGGAACCGGTAGTAGTTGAGGAACTGGTAGTAGTTGAGGAACCGGTAGTAGTTGAAGAACCACTTTCCTCCCTATTCACTATGGTGGTGCCATACAAGTATCACGTACTTTCAATCGGGGGTGGTACAAATGGTAATGTTTTCGAAGCTGATATTACCGCCTCTCCTTTCGCTTTTACGTATGTAGGTGCCTTAGACATCTTCTACAGTATGAAATCACAAGGTTCACGAGATATGTTTGAATTCACAGCTTTTAGTACAATCAGTGCCGATGATCTCGGAATCACCCCTATGCTTTTGTCTGTAATTGGCTATAAAAACTATGTTACCGACCTAGGGACGATTCCGCTATTTGTAAAAGCAGTACTTCCTTTAAATGTTTCCAATACATACTTCCCCTATAGCGGTGGCGGTTTGCGGTTTACAATTACTGGATCACCTTCAGTCGGAATTGGTGTTGGACGCATGTATGATATTACCAATGTTATGTATGCAAAGCTCTATCTAGAAGCTCTCGGAATGGATGTTAAGACATCAACGGTGAAAGCGGCAGTGGAGGTAATGGGGAAGAGGGATCAATATACTAATAGGCTCAGATCAAATTTTGATTTGAATTATGTTGAATATTATTCCGATCTCATGGAAGCTCTTGGTTTGGAAGGACGATTTCTTGAATACGATGCCGCAATTAGATATTCTCAACTCTTCAATTTTGAACGAGCCAAATTCGATTTTTCTAGACTGATGGGACTCACCCACGGCTGGGAAGTTGCCCTCTCAACTGTACCATCAATGATCTATATGCAGGATACGACCCCGTCTCCTGTTTTTACATTCAATTCTCTCGATACTGTTCTTAATGGAGAGTATGCAAGTCTCATGTTCAATCAGACGTTGTATTTCAAATTAGGAACTGAGCATCGATTGGAATATGTCCCAGGAGGAAGTCCTGAATTGAACTATGAAGGTGCGATTATGGGAGAAATCCGATATATCCCCCATCGCAGTAGATGGTGGATCGGTTCAAGTGGAAATGTCACCTATGAATTGGATACGGGTGATTTTACCTATGAATTTGATGTAACAGCCCACTATTTAATCACTCCAAACTTTGAGGTGTATATAGGAGCGGACAACTACAATTCACCGGCTGATTACCGGGCATATGTGGGTGCAGAGCTCCGTCTTCTCTAGAAGATAGCTCTCAATTTTTTGGAAATTATCTCATGCAGTCTTCTGTACTGACATCTATACTATTCAGTATTACTGCATATCAGTCATACTGTATGTTACTGACGCATCTTAGTCCTTGCCAGAGGAATTAAAGATAATACTAGGATTGCTGCAGAGATAATCCAAAGCGAATTAATTCCGTCTGAGACAATCCGGAACCAGAAGGCCGCAAAAAGGGAGGAAAGAAGACCACCGACTTGCAGTGAAAAGGATGAAACGGAAAGCAAAGAGGCACGCTTTTCTGATGGTATAGCCCTGTTCAATAAGGTTTGTTCTGCTACCGAGCCCATTCCAAGCATGAGATAACTTCCCCCATACCAGAGTATAAACGAAAAAGGACCAGTACTCGTGGTAAGCGTAATTAAACCAAGAGCCATGAAAATTCTGAGAAGAATAAGTATCTTTTTTATTTTACCGGAGTACCGTTTCAAGAGGTTCCCCGCTGCAAGAGAGCCACCAAGAGCTCCTGCAAAACCTATGAAAGCAATAACCCCTAGCAGAATTGAGGCTGTTTCGTCTGATGCAGTTACCTGAAATAGGCGAGGTTGCCAATACTTTTCTACCGCAGAAAGGACAAATCCGAGAGCGAATGCTACAATCAACAGAGAGATAAGCATGTTATTTTTCCTGATATCTGTAAATAATGTATGTGATTTACTATTTTTCTCAGTTTCCTTGGGTATACGGGTCGGTTCAGTAATCCAGGAGAATGTACACCATATCACCACCATCTGCAGTACTATAGAGAGGATAAAATTTCCTGTGTACCTATTGATTTCTAATCCTAATCGCTCGAAGCCCACAGTAACAAACCCGGCGCTCAATGAACCCAGGGACAGCCCTATGGTCTCCCATACAGAAATACGTGTGGTGATGCTGTGCAGGGAGTCGATACCGTTCTCTTCTATATGCCAGTCAATAGTGAGAGCCTCACAGGAACCAGATGAGAAGGACCTGGCGAGACCAAGAAAGATTACAGCTAAAATAATCAGAGTCACAGAAGTTCCAAACACCAGTAGAAGAGAACCAGTAATGGTAAAAACCTTAGCAAGAATGAATGTGAGTTTTCTCCCGTATCTATCGGCAAATATGCCGCTGGGAACTTCAGTTCCTACAATAACTGCACTGTAAAGTCCCATGAATAGTGCGAGAGAGGAGAGTGTAGCTCCTTTTCCCAAGACCATAAGGTTAATAACGGGAAGCGTAATCCCTAAAGCAAATGAATTGGTTATCCAGATGATTGAGAATTTACGCATACTAGAGCTCTGAGGGTTCTATTTCGTACAAAAGCATTGCGTATTCCCAAGGATGATCATCCGAGTTTTTAGGCAATGCATGCGAGTCTAGAAAGTCTCGTATCATCAAATACAGTTTTTCAGCATCCTCGGTACTCAGATGTACTATACCACCTAATAAATCACCAAAGAACTGTCCGGGTGATGCAGCTGCCTTCTCCCGACGTGAAGAGAGTGTAGAGAGGAATCGATCTGCTATCTCAAAGAGCATGACCTGCGATGCCGATTCTCGTTCAGCGGTATGTGCATCCGAGATGTCGGTGCCAATTGATACGTTCACATCAGCAGCTATCAGATAATCAGCTTTGATTCCATTGATTGTTTGATAATGGTCATGCTCAACCAATCCAATTTCTTTCAGTTTCATGATGTGGTGCCGAGCTGATGAGGGTGCGATACCCAGCATATCGGCTAGTTGCTTTGTTGTAACCGGTTTTCCAATAATTCTCATAGTTCTGAGGATTCTCTGTCTGAGCGGCAATGTGAAAATACGAAGATGTTTTTCAGATTCAAGGCGAATTGTGGGTTTCTCATCGTTCATGAACAACCTCCTGACCTACGATACAATAAATGATACGTTAAATATATTGTAACGTTGGTGAAGTGTCAATCATAATTATTCCTTAGATGAGATTTTCTTCATTACACTCGTGGAGTATTGTTGATATATGTATGGATCTTTCTACGATTCTTTATACAAGTAGGAAGTCTGCCCGTTTTTCCTCTTTGGATACACTTTTAATCTTGATCTTGACTGAATCACCTACACGATAGACTGTTCCGGTCTTTCTCCCTGTAAGTGTGTATTCTTCCTTATCAAAATCGTAATGATCTCCTTTGAGCTCGGAAACATGCACTAAACCTTCAATAACGTAGTGAGACAGCTCAACAAACATACCAAAACTGGCCATGCCGGAGATGACTCCGTCGTAACTCTCTCCAACTTTAGATGAGAGGAATTCCATTGACTTGAGCTTGATAAATTCACGTTCAGCCTGAGTTGCACGGATTTCCCGATGTGAGCAGTGCTTACAGATTGTCTCAAGTCTTGTCGATAATTCGGTAGTTTCAGATTTTGTCAGCTTCTTTTTATTCTTCTCCTGCTGTGCGTAGAATTTCAGCAGACGGTGAACCACAAGGTCGGGATACCTTCGAATAGGGGAGGTGAAGTGCGTATAGGAATCAAATGCCAAACCAAAGTGTCCCTGGTTCTTTGTGCTGTAGTACGCTTTTGTCATGGATCTGAGGGCAACTTTCTCAATAAAATATTTGTAATCCAGGTTTTCAATAATATCGAGAATCTTTCGATAATCATCAGATTCCAGCTCTTTTCCCAGTTGATATTTCAGCCCCATCCGCTCAAGTAATTCGAAAAAACTTCGAACAGATTGTTCGTCGGGTTTTTCGTGGACTCTATAGACAAAGGGTTTCTGAGTCTTCCTGGTAGCCTGAGCTGCAATATGCTGTGCAACAATACGGTTGGCTACAAGCATGAATTCTTCAATAAGCCGATTTGATTCGATTCGCTCTCGTGGACGGATTGCATAGGGAACACCCTGGGAATCAAGGGAAATGGCTGGTTCGGAGATATCGAAATCTATCGAGCCCATATCTTCTCGAGCCTTACGGAGGATGAGCGAAAGCATAACCATGAGGTGTATCGTTTTCGCGTGAGGATGTTTCTTGCCCTCAATGATTTCTTCAACCTCTTCATAGGTAAACCGAACTGCACTTTTTATGATTGTCTCCCGTATGCGATAATGATGCACAATACCGCGAGAATCAATTTCCATAATCACAGAGAAAGCTAGGCGATCAGTGTGAGGCTTGAGGCTGCACAGATCGTTGGATAGCCGCTCGGGAAGCATGGGGATTACGTTATTTACAAAATATACCGATGTTCCACGTTCATACGCTTCTCGGTCGATTGCAGATCCTTCAGTGACATAGTAGGAGACATCTGCGATATGAACACCGAGTTCAAAGCGACCGTTTCCCAATTGTGTAAGAGAAATGGCATCATCAAAGTCTCTTGCAGACTCCGGGTCTATCGTGAAACAGGGGATTGAACGGAAATCCTCTCTGTTCTTAATTTCTTTCTGTATATCATGATCTGCAAGGGTAGAGAGTTCTTTTGTTACCTGTTTTGGGAATGGTATAGTGAGATCATTGTTTCGGGCGACCATAAGAAGATCCATCCCCTTGTTTCCAGGTTTACCGAGAATATCGATAATCTTTCCGGAAAACGAATAATCGTCTGTATTCCATCCGGTTCGCACCACCACCACTAAATCACCATTCTTTGGTATTTTTCCACTTTTTTGCGTAGAGATCGATTCCTTGGGAATAGTGATTGGGTTGTTGTAGCGTTCATCGCTGGGGATAACCGATCCGCCATCCTTGCTTCTCTTGAATACTCCAATGATTTCTTGCTTGTGCAAGGTGAGGATGTTGACGATTTTTCCTTTTGGGCTTTTCTGGGGTACTTTCTTAATAATTTCAACTGAAACAAGATCCCCATCCATGGCATTTAACATATTTTCCACTGGAATGAAGACATCAGTGCCTTTTTTTACGGTAACAAATCCAAAGCCCTTAGCGTGAACAGAGAGGTGTCCATTCAACAATTTCTGTCGAGATTTTTGTTTCGTGGCGGGGTTTTTCGTTTGTTTTACACTATTTCCTGTTTCAGTTTTTTTTGGCACGGTCTATGCTCCTTGGTTCTGATAATACGAGCAACAGAATAATTCCTATTACGCTAAATCATTTTCACCTCCTGTATTGTAACATAGGAGGACATTTGGATAAAACCTTAGTTCAAGGTTTGATTTTGGTAGAAAACTTATTGCTAGTCACAGAATCACACGAGAAAAGAACCACATACTCATGCTATTTGTGTATCGACGTAATTACTAATTGTGAATTGAAACATTGGAATTTTGAAAATTATGTAATGGGGACTAATCTTTAATTAGAAAATTTATGAAAGCAATATTTTTAAAATTACCATTTGTATGGTAGCTTTATTTATAACTATCAAATACATGAATGTAAATGTTAAGCGGTCACAGCATTGATTCTTGCTATAACCACTTAATATCTAAATACCTATGAATCAGTATAACTTGAAACATCATTTTTTTCTCAAATTAATTTATACTGCATCAACTCTTAAAAAAATTATGAAACTCAGAAATTATTAAAACTTAATATTTGTAGCCACCCTTACCCTTACATCTTCATTTGTATTGATTACAGGAACCATAGAAACACTCAGCATTGCGTTTGACAATTTTTTATTGTATTCAGAGGCAAAAGAGAAAGGCCTTATAAGTTCGTAAATTCTTGTTGCAGCTAACCCGATAGCACCAATAGCAATCATTCCCATTCCTGCTTCGGAATCATAATCATCAGCTTGGCCATAGCCAGCGAATAATAATGCAACTGAGGCTAATTCACCAACTAATGCAATAGTTCCTCCCTTGGTATCACCTTGTATATATGATCCGATACCAAGCCCTATAAAGAGATTCAATACAAAAGGCATAGTCGTTGACTTTTTGTTAGATTCGATTATCATCATTCTTTGCATTGAAGATAATCCAGAAGCCAATTCTCCAATTTGAAAATACTGTGCATCACTCAATGTTTTCGAATTACTTAAAATCATATTTAGCTGCATGTAATTATTATCAGAATTATCTTCCGCAAATAATGTGACCGAAGGAACCAAGATAAGGAAAAGGAGCAAGGAAACGATGAACTTTTTCATACAAACCCCCGTTTAAATTTTTTTACAAGATATCATGGAAGTATGACTATATTTTATAAAAAATTGTGGAGTAATTATTTAAATACTGATATATTAACGTTTAGCAGAACATTATTACATGTCAATTGATCAAGACTAAAGGATTTCAAGTTCTAAGTATGTACAGCTTACCCTAGTGGTAAAATATAATTAACAATTACAATATAAGAATAGCTTCACCACGTAAATTCTTAATATGAAATTATCAATGAAAATATTATTTTATTTTGCTCAATCACGATACTATAGTTCAAAGTAAACTATGTGGATTTTTTACCTGCTACTAAATTTAATATTGCTTAGAACAGAATCACACGAGAAAAGAACCACATACTCATGCTATTTGTGTATCGACGTAATTACTAATTGTGAATATCATGCATTATGTTATGTACCCGGTACAAAATTTCACGGGGGAGGTGCTTTGCGTGTATTACGAGACCAAACGGTTATCGCTGAGAACTATCAATGATTCTGATTTCAATCTGTTAAAAGACTATCTGGTAAGAAATAGAGAATTCATGATTCCGTGGGAACCGATTCGACCCGATTCCTATTTTAAAGATGCTGCAATACGAACTCGGATAGAAGAAGAGATTAAAGGTAATTCCACTCAATCCTTAATGAGCCTTTATATTTCACCTAGAGGAGAAGAACGTATAATTGGTAACGTTACGCTTTCGAATATTGTGCGTGGACCTTTCCAGTCTTGTTATATGGGTTACAAGCTCGATGAGAAAGAGATAAATAACGGGTACATCACTGAAGCGATTGAGAAAGTAGTTGAGATTGCTTTTCTTGAATTAGGTCTTCATCGAATTCAAGCCTCCATTATGCCTAAAAATATTAGATCCATAAAAGTGATGGAAAAGTTAGGATTTATCAATGAGGGGTTGAGTAAGGAATATCTTAAAATTAACGGGGTTTGGGAAGATCATCTACATTATGTTATCTTGAACAAATTGATGGATTAGATAAAGGTACAAGGTTGAAAAATTAGCAAGCCCATGTTCAATGAGTAAAAAAAGTTTAACAAAATATCTATGAACCATGGTACATAGTGTAGTGTTCCTTATCGCCAATTTGGTTTTGGTGTACCAGTCTCAATCGCATATACAATACTATTAAAGAGAGGAAGTCTTTCAGAGATATGCCGTAATTCAGAAAGATATCTGTCTCGGTTGTAGCGTACCCTGATTATTTGGTATGCAACATGCGTATCATCGATTTCAATCATGCCATATGCAGCACGCGTATCACCGTCAAACGAGAAACCGACTGCACCGACATTCACTATGTGAGTACTGTTACTAAAGAAATCGGCAGGAGTATGTGTGTGGCCACAGCAGATCTCTTGAATTTCTTCTCTGGTTAAACGATTTGCCAATTCCTGGTCAATCTGTTCCAGCGGCGTTAGTTTATCTGAGAATGAGAATGGACTGCCATGACAGAATACTAATTCTTTTCCTTCGCACACAAAATTGTGTGCAATCGGCCAGCTGGCGATTTCTGTCTTGGCTTGTTCTGACAAGCGACCGAGGCAATCAATCACGCAATCCAATACCTGTTGCTCAAATGTATTGGAGGGGCAAAAGGTATCGACTTCTTCCATGTTTGCATCTGTATTCCCTTTAATACAGAGCATTGGATGTATTGCAGATAATGCATCGAAACATTTTTGAGGGTATAAACCTAAAAACACCAAATCCCCAAGAAATACATAGGCATCAGGACTAAGCTTTCTGCAATCTGAGAGAACAGCTTCGAGAGCATCAATATTTCCGTGGATATCTGATAAGACTGCAATACGCATGCCGTGTATCTCCCTTTATCCTCGGTTCGTATTATATCTTACCGAGTCGTAAAGATAAACCTTGAGCATAATTGATTCACAAAGCAATTATGTTTGTAAGAAAATTCTAACTTTACAATTCTTACCCCTAACGCTTTTGCCCTTGAAAAGGTATTGTTTTCACTGAACAACAACAAAAAAGTTATTTGATTGATTGACTTCATAATTGCGATGGCTTACCATGGGTAGCGTACCTTGAGGTACAGCAACACTACATATTGTGCATGCAGGACAGGGAAGTTGGGTATGAATGCCCACGCGGTCCCGCCGCTGTAAAGGTGAGGATCTTGTCGTAACCACTGGAGCAATCCGGGAAGGAGACAAGATTCCGAGGAGCCTGAGCCAGAAGACCTCCCTGCATGGACACGCCGCCACGGTGTATGGCGAAGGCGTGGAATAATGGGCTACATCCGCCTATATTCCCTCCTCAACCAACCGGCGGCAGGAGGAATCACATGGTTACCCAAGTAATCAAACGCGATGGTCAGGTCGTCTTCTGCGATGGACGGAAGATTGCTGATGCGATCGCCAAAGCAGCACATGCTGCCAGCGAAACAATCAATCATGAAGTACTCGCGAGAAAAGTCCTTTCAATTCTCGCAGAGAAGTACGAAGATCATGTTGATGTTGAAACTATCCAGGATCTGGTTGAGCAGGAACTTATCCACAGTGGAGCCGCTGCTACAGCGAAAGCCTACATTCTCTATCGTGAGGAGAGAAGAAAGGTTCGTGAGGGGAGAATTCTCATCGACGCCACCAGTCGGTTGTTCCACGATTATCTGGATGACAAGGACTGGATGATTCAGGAGAATGCCAACACGCGAAAATCGATCAACGGTATGAACAACTATATACGTGAAGCCTTCACCCGACGCTATTGGCTCAACGAGGTATACCCAGTCGAGATTCGAGAGGCCCATCAGAGTGGAGCGATGCATATTCACGATTTAGGCTTTTTCGGTCCTTACTGTTGTGGGTGGGATCTGCAGCAACTGCTGACAATGGGATTCGGTGGTATCTCGGGGAAGGTCTCCTCTAAACCGGCCAAACACTTCAGGGCTTTCCTTGGCCAGATTGTGAATGCAACTTTCACCAGTCAGGGAGAGAGTGCCGGTGCCCAAGCCTGGTCGTCGATTGATACCTACTGCGCTCCCTTTATCCGCTACGACAATCTCGCATATCATGAGGTGAAACAGGCGTTGCAGGAGTTCGTTTTCAATCTCAATGTCCCCACCCGTGTAGGATTCCAGTGTCCATTCAGCAATCTCACTTTCGATCTGAAGGTTCCGCAGAGAATGCGTGATCAGGGAGTTGTGATCGGGGGACAGCTACAGGATTCCACGTATGGTGAGTTCCAAGAAGAAATGGATATGTTCAATCTCGCCTTCTGCGAGGTGATGATGGAAGGCGATGCAAGTGGACGTGTTTTTACGTTCCCTATTCCCACGATTAATGTGACCAAGGATTTCTCGTGGGAAGGTCCGGTTGCCGATGCAATCATGGAGATGACGTGCAAGTATGGCATACCGTACTTCTCCAACTATGTGAACAGCGACCTCTCTCCCGAAGATGCCCTGTCGATGTGCTGTCGTCTCCGCTTGGATACCTCCGAACTGCGCAAGAGAGGTGGAGGTCTCTTCGGATCCAATCCACTTACCGGTTCAATAGGGGTAGTGACACTCAACCTGCCTCGATTGGCTTATCTCTCCACAGACGAGGCAGATTTCTTGTTACGATTGGAAACACTCGCCAGTTTGGCTTTCCAGAGTCTTGAGTTGAAGAGAAAAGTGGTTGAACAGGAGACCGAGCGGGGTATGTATCCCTTCAGTGCCCGTTGGCTTGCTTCGATCAAGGAACGGGAGGGGAGCTTCTGGGCGAACCATTTCAGTACCATTGGACTGGTGGGTATGGAAGAAGCCTGTCTCAACCTATTTGGAAAGGATGGAAGTCTCATCACTGATACAGGTCAGCGATTTGCCCTTACCATTCTTACACGATTACGCGAGCTCATCATTTCATATCAGAAAAAGAGTGGTAATTTCTATAATCTCGAGGCAACACCTGCTGAGGGAACCAGTTACCGTCTCGCGCAACGTGACAGGGACCAGTTTCCCGATATCATCACTGCCGGGTCAGATGTCCCCTATTATACCAATTCGAGTCAATTGCCGGTGGGTTATACCGACGACTTGTTCGAAACGCTCGATCTCCAGGATGAGCTTCAATGCCAATATACTGGAGGAACAGTGTTGCACCTCTACCTAGGGGAGCGTATTGAGTCAATCGAAATCGCCAAGCGGCTGCTTAAAACTGTATTTGCCAACTACAAGCTTCCCTATGTTTCCCTTACTCCCACCTTCAGTACATGCGAGGATCACGGATACCTTGCGGGGGAACAACCAGTGTGTCCTGTCTGTGGTAAAGAGACCGAGGTGTGGACCCGGGTAGTGGGGTATCTTCGACCGGTGAGAGATTTCCACAAGGGCAAGAAGGAGGAATATCGCCAGAGGAAGCTCTATCGTGTTCCCGAAGCAGGAATACGGGAGGTAGTATGAGAATTGCAGGCTTGGTAGGCACATCTCTCATAGATTTTCCCGATCGGATCTCATGTGTGCTTTTTCTCCAGGGGTGTAACTGGAATTGCTGGTACTGCCACAACCCCCAGTTGATACCCTTAGAAGCAGGTGATTCTCAAAGTGAGCCATATACGCTGAAAACATTCACAGAGTTCCTTGAAAGTAGACGGGGAAAACTGGATGGTGTGGTGGTAACCGGTGGTGAACCGACGATTCATTCCGATCTTCCTCATCTACTATCTACAATCAAAGGGATGGGATATGCGGTGAAACTCGATACCAATGGCAGCAATCCACAGATGGTGAAGGATGTCTTGGAAGCTCAGCTGGTCGATTATATTGCGATGGATATCAAGGCACCTTGGGATAGGTATGAGGAAATCTGCGGAAGGGGTGTCCAGGTGGAAAATGTCAAACAGACGCTAGCTCTGCTCAAAGTGTGTTCGAAAGGATGGGAAGCCCGTACTACCGTGTGTCCCTCATTGGATGACGATGATCTGAGACTGATGGATAACTATGTAAAGGTATCATGATGCGACGGGTGGCGAGATCCATGGTGATTTGGTCACCCCTCCGTTCGCAGCGATTACCTTATCGGTATTAGATTTAAAATTTAGATAACCTGCACTTAGTGATTATTCTAAGATCAGTTGATAATCAATTAGAAAATTGAATACTTGATTGTCACGGTTGGAAAAGCATTTCGCTATTAGGGAGATCATCGTCGCTGCTACACTCAGGGGGAAGGTTCAGGACCCACCTTCCCCCGAGTATTCATGGACGTCCGGTAGATAATGAATCTATTGACACAGTATTCGGTGACCAGGTTAATAATCATGGTTCCTCCTAATACGATGTAATCGGAAAAGCCCTGTTGTACCAATGCATCTCCCCACCAGGTAGAAAGCGGTGTAAAGATGGCGTAGTAGATACCCAGTTGCATCATAGCTTTAGGTATATTGTTGGCACTTTTGAACGTGAATCGTCTATTGACGGTAAAGTTGTAGATAATGCTGGCGATGAGTGCACTGAGGTAACTGGGCCAATAGGGCAGATGAAAGATCTCTTCGAGCAGTGTGAACACAATTACTTGAATGATTCCCGCACTGATAGAAAAGAGTACGAACTTTCCGATTTGGACGAGATTTTCCTGTTTACTCAACGTCACAGTGCCTTTGGTATCCATGGGTGATCCTTTTTATGAGGAACGGTATTCGTCGTCTGAGTATAACCTGTTTATTCGAATGGTACCATGGAGAAAATTTTGGTACCTGGTACCTG
>CAZTUL010000065.1:0-8820 GCA_964616275.1 uncultured Spirochaetaceae bacterium
TAGAGCAGGTGGCTGTTAACCACCCTGTCGGCGGTTCAAGTCCGTCCGGGGGAGCAAGAGTAAGGGAGTCAAATCTGTATGAAATATGGATGAGGCTCCCTCCTTTTTTCGGCACATTTAGATTTCATTGACAGTATGCCCTCTTTACAATCTACCACCTCAGCCCTAATCTATAATGAGATGAATGGTAAGTTGTACCGGTTCTCGAATCGGTAGGAGGATTCATCCATATGAAATTAACACTGAAAAATTTCATCTTCTGGAGTCCTAGAATTCTTTGGATAGCCTTTGCTGTTTTTGTCAGTCTCTTTGCATTAGATGTATTTGAGCCCGGTATTCCTTTCTGGTCGGCTCTAGGAGGGTTCTTAATCCATCTCATTCCGACCTATATCCTCATCATAGTCCTAATCTTTTCATGGAAATGGGAATGGATTGGTGCGGTAAGTGCAATAGTTCTCGCTATACTCTATATCTTCCCATTTAGTCATGCTGATTTACATTGGAGCGAATTCGTCTTCATTGCACTGCCCCTTCTTGTTATGGGAGTCCTCTTTCTACTGGGGTGGATACTGAAGAGAAAGGAAAAGGAACGCCCATCCTAGTGCCTATCGCATATACAGAGGGAACTATCTTGAGCTTGTGTCGTGCAACTCACTATTCTTGTTAAATTGGTAGGGAACATGTGGTTTTTAATCGTTTGCAGGTTACAAGGAGAGAAACAAAATGAAATACCTTCGAGTTTTGTTAATAATCATTCATACAATTATTGGGATAGGAGCTCTGGCTGGAGGATACGCCTGTCTCGCTGATCCCATAACACCAGCTGGAGCATCAGTTGAAATGCTACAGGGTTCACCGTTCACTACCTATTCCCCATAAATCTCATCACATCCAAGCGTACAAGTACTACACCTTAAACCTAACTTCTCATTCCATCTTTTTAGACTATTGTGCTAAAGAAACCCCTTCTCTTGTAGATAAGCACGAGCAACTTCACGAGCTGATTGCCCTTCAACAGCAATCCTGCTATTCAGTACTTGAAGCGTCTCAAGATCAAGACTGGTGAATACCGGTTCAAGAATTCCAGCAATTTCGGGATTTTGATCAAGCACTGCTGATCGTATGATAGGGGCTGGAGCATACACTGGCTGAATATTTCGGGTGTCGGTGAGAATCTTTAAACCAAGAGCGGCAAGCTGTCCATCGGTCCCATAAGCCATGGCTGCATTTACCTGTTCCTGGCCAGATGCAGCTGCTTGTTCTGTGAGCGTCGTATTGCCACCGGAAAACACGAGTAACTGACTCTCATCGAGTGAGAACCCATATCCCGCTTCAAAACTCGGCAATGCTGCCTCACTGGAAACAAACTCCTCGCTTGCTGCTAATTTAAAGTGCTCTCCCCTATTGATATACAAAGCTAAATCCTCAAGTGTTTCCAAATTGGCATTCTGAGCTAGATCATTACGCACGGCAATTGCCCACGTATTATTTGCAGGAGCTGGAGTCAGCCATACAATATCGTTTGCCGCTAAGTCCAACTCAGCTGCTTTCGCATACCCAGCCTGGAAATCCTTCCAAATATCGGCATCGGACTCACCTGAAAAGAAGTAGTAGGCATTCCCCGTATACTCCGGATAGATATCAATCTCGCCAGCAATAATTGCTGAACGAACAATCGGAGTCGCACCGGTCTGAGTCTTATCGATCACATCAAACCCTGCATCTTCCAAAACGAGCACGATTATATTCCCCAGCAAAGCACCCTCAGTATCAATCTTTGAGCCAACGGTTATTTCCACCTTTTCAACCTGTTCTTGAGAACCACCTGAAAATATGGGTATAGCCACAGTTATAAACACTAAAACAAAAAACAAAGTTCTTCGATTGAATAGTTTCATACTTTTACCTCCGTATGAAGACCCTGGAACAACTCTTCAGCTCATCGCCATGTACCTAGAAATATATGAGGTGGTGTCCAATAAGGCAACCCTAATAGTTCTAAACAGAAAAACCATAAAAAGCGGAAAAACTTGATTCTGTTAAATTTCCCTGCTATCTTCATGCTAAGTAGATTGGGTCTTGGTATAGGAGTAATGAATAAATAGAGCACGGCACTGCATACTGGAGAATAGGTGAAACTCAATGATTCTCAGCAAAAAGTCCACCGAAAGCTTGCTGGCATCGTCCTGTTGATGTTTACTGTAAGCTTTTTCTTGCCTCTCTTGCTTACACGTGAAAACAGAATAGCCCCCGAAATTCCCATTACCATCATAGATATTGGATTAGGATTTACTCTTCTACTCCTCATTCCACCGGGAATGATGATTCTGTATGGGATACTTCGCAATGTACGGGTAACCGAGTGGGTTCGCACCTTGAGCGGTTTTCTCGGCATTTTGTTTCCAGTGCTTATCTTAGCTTTAATCGGACCACAAAGAATATCCACACTTGGAGCTTTTTCTCGATTCAGTCCCGGTTCGGGTATGTACCTCTATCTTATTGCGACCTCCATGATCTTTATCATGGATGCTCGATTAAAACTTCGTGATTATGCTGGATTTATCATAATCCTTGGAGTACTACTCTCATTAGGAGCCACTGGAGCTTATAGTCAACTTGGTATTGTTTTAGAGGCTGAAAACTTTGGCAATCGACTAAGTCGAGAAATCTTTGCACACCTCAGAATCACGGGAATAAGTCTTATAATCAGTATGAGTATCGGCATTCCTTTTGCACTGTTAACATTTCAGAATAGACGAGTAAGAAAGTTAATTTTCCCCCTACTTAATGTGCTGCAGACTATTCCCGGAATTGCCCTCTTTGGATTACTCATCGCACCGCTCGCAGCACTCTCCCGGGCTTTCCCCCTCTTAAGAACTTGGGGCATAAAAGGAATAGGAAATACCCCTGCAATAATCGCATTAAGTATATATGCTATTTATCCCATTATTCGCTATAGCTTTACTGCATTTTCAAACCTTGACGGGAGCATTGTCCTCGCTGCCAAAGGGATGGGAATGAATTCACGTCAGATATGGACACTCGTTCGGTTTCCGTTAGCTGCACCGGGAATACTTCAAGGTGTCCGGGTAGCTCTCGTCCAAACAATAGGTAACGCAACACTGGCAAAACTCATCGGTGGTGACGGCTTAGGGGTGTTGGTTTTTGAGGGACTCGGGCAAGCTTCAGTCGATATGGTATTACTCGGCATGATGCTTATCATAGCGTTAACGTTGGCTGCCGACCGAATACTTTACGTCTTAATTACCCTAAGTACACCAAAACCATTGCGAGCTTCATGAGGTGATTCATGAGGGATAGGAACGAACAATTCGTTCAGGAGGGAACATGAGCAGATCATCACAACACCCAGTACTTCCCGAAACAACTATATTTTTACAGACAGAGCATATATCGGTAAAGTATGGTGAAACCCTCGCATTACAGGATGTTTCGCTCCAGATTCCGAGCAATAGAGTTACGGTACTCATAGGTCCAAGTGGTTGTGGAAAATCCTCCACATTACGATGTATCAATAGCCTGGTAAAAATATCTGCAGGGAAAATTGACTATTGTGACGCATCGGTCCATGCATTAAGTGAAACCGATTTAAGACGTAGCATGGGGTATGCTATTCAGTCGGTAGGACTCATGCCACATTTAACGGTAGAGGATAATGTTGATCTGGTACCACGGCTCTTAGGCTGGGATAGAAGCACTCGCGATGAACGTGTTATCCGGCTGCTGAATCTTGTACGACTTGAACCCCAGACGTACCGAAAAAAATATCCTCACGAGCTTTCGGGTGGTGAGGCACAACGTGTTGGGGTAGCAAGGGCTCTAGGAGCAGATCCCCCTGTGCTCCTCATGGACGAACCTTTTGGAGCTGTCGACCCTCTCACTCGAGAACAGCTGCAAGATGAATTCATTCGTATTCAAAGACATCTCAAGAAAACCGTAATCTTTGTCACCCATGATATTGATGAGGCTGTTAGACTAGCCGATTACCTCGTTATTATGCGAGATGGCAGAATTGTACAGGCAGACACTCCTGAACAGATACTCTCTAATCCAGTGGATGATTTTGTAGAACGGTTTCTCGGCCCAGACCGCTCGCTTAAACGGCTCTCGCTCTACACGGCCGACCACTGTTGTGTGGGAGAGGTAGTATCGGGGACCAGTCGACCGTCAAAAGATCAACTGCCGATTGGCACACACGACTGTTACTGGCAAATCGATGAGCAAGGAAAACCGATTTCTGGATTTACTCGACTCCACGGTTCTGTGGTGGAACGCAAAATTTGTAGTGCATCACACAAAGTACAAACCTATTCATCGTTGAAGGAGTGTATGTCTACAATACTCAGTTTGGGGCTACCGGCGGCAGCAGTGGTCGATGAAGAGGGAAAATTACTTGGGGAGGTTCGCTTTGATACCATTCAAAAAATTAGTATCTCATAGGATACTATACCTCGGTATACTTGCACTGCTCCTCTTTATCTACATCTCTTTTGAATCAGTTCAACAAACATTACTCGGCCTTATCTTCCCGTCAGAGACTCAATTTACTCATGCACGAAAGACAATTCTTGAAATGACTGGTGCTCATATTTCCCTAACACTTGCTGCTACCCTGCTTTCAGCTGCAATAGGAATTCTTCTCGGTGTAGTCGTCACGAGAAATGTGGGAAAGGATTTTCAACAACTTGTGCTGCGAATGAATGCATTTATACAAACTTTTCCACCTTCCGCCGTCATTATTTTAGCTTTTCCTGTACTTGGGTTCGGTTGGAAACCAGCACTTCTTGCACTATTCCTCTACTCCTTATTCCCTGTTCTTGGAAACACAGTCGTCGGATTTCAAACAGTACAACCAGCAGTTATCGACGCAGCGAAAGGGATGGGCATGACCTGGTTCCAACAATTGTGGATTGCAGAATTTCCTCAAGCTCTCCCCATGATACTCACCGGCATCAGACATAGTTACATACTCAATCTCGGAACAGCTGCCATCGCCGCAGTTATCGGAGGTGATGGATTAGGTATCATCATTATGAGTGGTCTTACATTACGGAATTCTGCTCTTGTCCTCAGTGGTACCATAGTAATCAGCCTACTCGCTTTCATAGGCGAACACCTCTTTCGCCTTTTCAATAAGAGATGAAAGATGTGTAACTTTTATAACAAAACTTTCTTTAATAAAGAAATGGTCAAAAGGACTATCTATACACGAGGTTATCTATGAAAAAATTCATCTTAATCATAAGTATTTTTATCATTGGAACAGCAACTCTTTTAGCTGAAATTGCTCCGGAAGAGTATCTTCGTATGCAGCAGCAGGCTCCCGAACACATCATTATCAACGTGCTTAAAGTTTCAACACGAAGATTTTTATTCAGTCGCACCATAAATCTCACGGTGCAAGCGGAAGTGGAATCGGTAGTAACCAGTGCCACTAATTTATCACCAGGGGACCGTATTACCATCACCTACACCCATTATAAACCCAAAAAAGGAGTTGCAGGACCACGTCCTATTCCGATACTTAAAAAAGGAACCACTACCGATGCATTCTTAGCATTCGATCAGCAAGAGACGAGTTACCTACCAGCAGCTCGTGGTGCATCATTCGAACCGCTCCTCACGTGGAAAATAACAGAGGAGTTTCTATGAGTATCTTTACTCGCCTCAATCCTCCGGTGTATCAGGGGACTCACAAGAAAACAGAGTACTTTGAGGGTTGGTACTTTAAAATGACTACCAGCCGTTCATCTGCTGCCGCACATAAAGAGAAACAAGGTGATGTTCTGGCCGTGATTCCTGGAATATCTCGAGGTAGAGATCAGTCTGATAGTCACGCATTCATACAGGTATTTTCAAGCAGGGAAAATCGGAGCTGGTACATACGATATCCGGCAGATGAATTTTTTGCCGATACGAGAAAATTTGAGATCAGAATTGGAAACAATCATTTTAATGAAAATGGAATCACTTTAGCAATCAATCATGAAACACTCGTGCTCAAGGGAACAGTTATGCATGGAAACTTTCACCCTTTCCCCGTGACACTCGCCGCACCAGGGATTATGGGCTGGTACGCATACGTACCACGAATGGAATGTTTTCATGGTGTTGTTTCGCTTAACCATATCATCTCCGGAACACTAGCACTTAATGGGACGATACATGATTTTTCCGGAGGAAGTGGATACTGTGAAAAAGATTGGGGCAGTTCATTTCCAAGTGCTTATCTCTGGATACAATCAAATACTTTTTCCAACATCAGCGGTAATACATCCTGTATGGTCTCTGTAGCGAGAATTCCCTTTTTGGGACGAACATTTACCGGATTTCTTGGCTTTGTATCCTCAGGTGAAACCCTGTACAGATTTGGAACCTATACTGGGGCAAGCATAAGAACATTGGAAACCACTGAAACAACAGCATTCCTACGCATCCGTGACACCCGTCACCTGTATGAATTCTATGCAGAACTTGGACCAACAGGACACCTCGCGGCTCCCCGCCAGGGATCCATGGACAGGACCATCCTCGAAAGCCTCAAGGGAACTATCAACCTGACAATTACACGATTGAAAGATCAGACTGTTGTACTCCACGATGTAGGTGCCCTTGCAGGAATAGAGCTATCAGAGGCCCACACCTTACCGATAGCTCAACACCAAAATTAAATACTACTTATCTTTTGGAACGAGTCGCTCATCCCATCGGGAGAATGTGGCAATATCTTCAATAGGTTTTCGCAGGCGTGGTCCTATCTCAGATTCACGATGCTTTTCATTCAAATCGTCCATTTCACCTGGATGACCGAGAATCACCAGAGTTTCAAGCACAAACTCTTCTGGTACACCGAGAACCTTCTTCGCTGCATCCGCATTGAATCCGGCAATTGGGTGAACATACAGCCCCTCATGAACTGCCTGAAGTTGAAATGACATTGCAGCCATGCCTAGCTCAAAGAAGGCATAATCTCGATCACCTATTTGCATACTCCAAGAAGGATGTGTCACAAACGCTGCAATGACAGGAGCCTTCTGAGCCCAATAATTACCTCTCGACAGGGTCTCTTTCAGTGCAGCTAATTGAGTATCATCATCAACAGTGATAATCCTCCAAGGTTGGTTATTTCCACTCGATGGTGCGGTATGTGCGGCCTCAATTAGACGATTAATAACGTCCCGACTTATGTTCTTTGTTGAGAGTGCACGATATGCACGACGAGACTCTATAACAGGTACTAATGGCATGTAAATCCTCCTAGAAATATGCAATATGATTTGCGTGATAAGCGATTGCTTTATACATAATATAGTAAGTATTTCGGCTACCGTCCAGAAGATACCACATGAGGAATCACGTTATCTCTTAAACATGAAGCAACTATCTGGTATACTCTCAGATACCATTTACATTACGTTGATAAGGAAGGAACATGGGAAGTACAGGAACCAACAGATGGAGCGTGGAGGATGCAAAAGAGTTGTATCGAATCGATGAATGGGGCAATGGCTACTTCCACATTGCCGAAGATGGTGAAGTGCATGTCAGACTGAAAGGGAAATCGCATCAATCTTCCATAAGCCTCAAGCAAATAGCAAACGGATTGCAGGACCGTGGGTTAAAACTGCCTGTACTCCTCCGTTTCAGTGATATTCTCGATGATCGGATAAAATACATTAACGAGAGTTTTGCTCAAGCCATTTCCGATGCCGGATACTCCGGCTCATATCGCGGTGTGTACCCAGTCAAAGTTAACCAGCAACAACAGGTTATAGAAGAAATCGCCCATTTTGGGAAACAATATCACCATGGGCTGGAAACCGGCAGCAAAGCAGAACTTATTGCAGCCCTTGCATACCTGGATGATCCTGATGCATATCTGGTCTGTAACGGCTACAAGGATGAAGAATACATAGACCTCGCTCTTCGCGGTATTCTCCTGGGAATACAAACCGTCTTAGTAGTAGAAATGCCAAGCGAAGTCTCAGTGATTATTGAACGAGCTCGGGAACTCGATATTCGCCCTACCATTGGGATTCGTATGAAGCCTTCAACGGTTGCAAGCGGACATTGGACAGATAGTGGCGGTGATCGCAGTGCATTTGGGCTCAATACGACGCAAATTATCCACGTGGTTGATCAGCTTCGCGAGGTGGGGATGCTCGATTGTCTCAAATTACTTCACTATCACCTCGGTTCCCAAATACCCAATATTCACGACATACGTCTCGGAGCAACTGAGGCAGCACGATTTTATGTTGGACTGGTTAATGAGGGAGCCCCAATGGGATTGCTCGATATCGGAGGTGGACTTGCCATTGATTACGATGGAAGCAGTTCCAACTCTGGTAATAGTCGCAATTATTCCATGAAGGAGTATTGTGACGATGTAGTTGAAGAGATTATGACAATTTGTAATGAGGCGCAGATTCCCCACCCCACCATTATGAGTGAATCGGGCAGAGCTCTGGTTGCCTACTATTCTGTCCTTCTCTTAAACATTCTTGATACAAATGTGTTTCTCCCCGAGTCCACACAGAATCCGTTCCCCAATTCTATGAGTTCCGTGCTCGATAATCTTCGTTATGTAAAAAAAATGCTCAATGAAAAAAATCTTCAAGAGTGCCTGAACGATTTAAATTATTATAGAGAAGAGGTACGAAACAAATTTCTTTACGGCACTGTAAATATTCGAGAACGTGCTGCTGCTGAACACCTCTACTGGTCGATTATGACTGAGATTTCTGAAATCGCACAGAAACAGCAGTATCTTCCACCGGAGATGAAACACCTGGATCA
>CAZTUL010000065.1:8920-12176 GCA_964616275.1 uncultured Spirochaetaceae bacterium
GATAATGATTACATCCTTGGGGTATTTCTCGTCGGAGCCTATCAGGAAACACTTGGAGACCTCCATAATCTGCTGGGAGATACCAACGTAGTAAGCGTAACCTACGACGATAATGGCACATTCAGACTGCATAATGAGCTCGATGGTGATACCGTAGCTGATGTATTAAGTTATGTAGAGTACGAACCGAAGAAACTTGAATCACTTATCCGTATGAAGGCTGAGAATGCTGTACGCGACGGCTTCATTACTCCCCAGCAACGAAGAAAAATTATCACGAGTTATGTCGCTGGGTTACGAGGCTATACCTACTACGAAACCGATCAGGAGGACTAGGAAAGAATGAAAAAGAGATTAATGATTATTGGAGCCGGCGGAGTAGGCAATGTTGTAACAAAAAAATGTGCCCGCATGGAAGATGTGTATGAGCGCATCCTGCTGGCAAGTAGAACCAAAGCCAAGTGTGATGCAATAGCTGCAGAATCGGGCCCGGTTAAGGTAGACACAGCCGAAATTGATGCCGATTCTGTTGACGCATTAGTCGCTCTCATGAACCAGTACAAACCCGACCTCGTTATCAATGTGGCACTCCCGTATCAAGATCTGCCTATTATGGAAGCTTGTTTAAAAAGTGGAGTTCACTACCTTGATACTGCAAATTATGAACCGAAGGATAAAGCCGAGTTTGAGTATTCATGGCAGTGGAAATTACATGACCGATTCAAGGAAAGCGGTCTCACCGCCTTGCTTGGAAGCGGCTTTGATCCTGGTGTGACTAATGTGTTCACCGCATATGCGGCAAAGCACTATTTTGATGAAATTCACTTTCTTGATATTGTTGATTGTAATGCGGGAGATCATGGTAAATCTTTCGCTACTAATTTTAATCCTGAAATCAATATCAGGGAGATTACTCAATCGGGTCGTTACTATAAAGATGGTGTGTGGAAACGAACAGAGCCTTTAGAGATCCACCAGGATATCTCGTATCCAGAGATTGGACCCCGCCCTTCGTATTTACTGTATCATGAAGAGCTTGAATCATTGGTAAAGCATTTCCCAACGATACGACAAGCTCGTTTTTGGATGACTTTCAGTGAGCAATACATTACACACCTCCGTGTACTGCAGGATGTGGGTATGACGAGTATTGAACCGATTGAATATGAAGGATTGCAAATTCAACCACTCCAGTTTTTAAAAGCTGTTCTGCCGGAACCCTCTTCACTTGGAGAACATTATCAGGGGAAAACCTCAATTGGTGTTCAGCTACGGGGAATCAAGGAGGGGAAAGAGCGTACGGTGTATATCTACAATAACTGCAGCCACCAGGCAGCGTATCGCGATACAAAAGCACAAGGTGTTTCGTATACCACCGGAGTGCCTGCCGCTATAGGAGGACGCCTACTGGCACTTGGGATATGGAAAAATCCGGGAGTCTGGAACATGGAGCAATTTGACCCAGACCCCTTTATGGAACTTCTTCCCAAACTAGGATTACCCTGGGTAATCGAAGTGGATAAAGACCTCGCTTTCTCCCATAAGGAGTAGGACATGGTAGATCCTCATGCGATAGAACATACTCCTGCATTTGTGTTGGAATATGATCGATTCAAGGAAAATCTTGCACTAATCGAATCTCTGCAAAGACGGATACCGGCACGATTCCTCCTTGCTCTCAAGGGGTTTGCCATGCACGCTGTGTTCGATGATATTGCACAAGTGGCTACCGGAGCTACAGCAAGCAGTCTCTATGAAGCACAACTTGCATCTGAGCACTTTTCAGAGGTGCACGCATACTGTCCCGTTTATATTCCTCACGATTTTCCTTTGATACAATCGCTAGCAAAGCATATCACATTCAATTCGATTGCTCAGTATAAGCAATATCGCCCACTCCTTTCGGAAAACAAAGCTGGACTTCGCATCAATCCCGAGTACTCCACAGTCGAAACCGACCTCTACAATGCTTGTGTACCGGGTACACGTCTTGGTGTTGCAGCTACTGAGTTAAAAAAACTACCTGAAGGAATCTCTGGCCTTCATGTGCATAATCTCTGTGAAAGTGGAGCAGAAGAGCTTGCAGGCACGATTTCTAATATAGAAAGACTCTTTGGGCATCTTCTCCCGGATATCTCATGGCTTAACCTTGGAGGCGGCCATCTTGTAACTCGTACCGGGTACAAACTTGACTTACTCGAAGAGACGTTGACAAAATTCCATGATGCCTACCCTTATATAGAATTGATTCTAGAGCCTGGAGCAGCTTTTGTGTGGGAAACGGGTGTTTTGGTGGCAGAGGTGCTCGATAGCGTGACACATGGTGGATACACTACTGTTATGCTTGATACTTCTTTTGCTGCCCATATGCCTGATTGTCTGGAAATGCCGTATACTCCACGTATAAGAAATGGACGTATTTATAAACCAGGAGAAAATTTGCAACAAGGAGAAAAGCTAGTTCGCCTTGGAGGAAATTCGTGCCTTGCTGGCGATTGGGTTGGAGATTATGTAGTTCCTAAACACTTCGAAATTGGAGAGCGGATCGTCTTCGAAGATATGATGCACTACACCATGGTGAAAACCAACATGTTTAATGGCATTGCACTCCCCGACCTTGGCATCTGGAACAATACGTACCGGGTACAAAAGCGATTCTCGTATGAGAATTATAAAGATCGGTTATCATGAGGTGGACACCATGAATTCTCTCAATAATTTTCTCGATTCTGAGTACCCTCAGACCGATATAGACAACGCACGTTTCCACATAATTCCCGTACCGCTTGAGGCCACCGTCTCATACGGTGGGGGTACCTCAAAAGGTCCTGAAGCAATCCTTGCAGCCTCCACTCAACTTGAAAAACAGATTGAGCAGTATGGAGAACCAGGGGCATTAGGCATGCACACACATCATGCAATTGATTGTAATTACAAGAGTTCTGTTCAAGAGGTGTTCAATCGCATTCAAAATAAAATTTCGACTATTAGAAAAAATCACAACATTCCCATTCTTCTTGGTGGTGAACATAGTATTACAAATGGAATGATAAACTACCTGGCAATCAAAGAAGAACCTGAACCGATTGGTATGATTCAATTCGATGCCCACATGGATCTCCGCAACGATTATGAAGGAAGTATATACAGTCATGCATGCGTTATGCGACGTGCCGTGGAATCGGGAATTCCCCTTTTCCAGGTGGGAATACGCAATTTTACCGACGAAGAATTAGGTATCCGTAATAGGTACCTG
>CAZTUL010000066.1:0-12159 GCA_964616275.1 uncultured Spirochaetaceae bacterium
ATAAGGTCTGGGGGCTCGAAAGCTGCATAAATATGCAGGAATCGAGGGATTTTGGAATATGGGACGATGAGAGTTGAGACTTGGTGCGAGAGATTGAAGAAGAGGTTAGCCACACCAGTATTTTCACACAGAGCTGAAAAGGGTGGTTAGGAACTTATGAACATAGGGTGGGAGTGGTGAGTTCCTGATGAGGGACTCATTTAAATATTCAAGGACAGTGTACATGAACAAGAGGATTTATCTCTCATCTCCGACTATGCATGGCCTAGAGATGAAGTACATACAGGAAGCGTTTGACACCAACTGGGTAGCTCCTCTTGGCAAGAACGTCGATGAGTTTGAGAAGGAGATGGCTGCCTACGTTGGTATTAAGCATGCTGCAGCACTAATCAGTGGAACCAGCGCTCTTCATCTAGCCATCAAACTCTGTGGTGTCAAGTCAGGTGATATCGTCATCTGTAGCGATCTTACCTTCTCGGCTACTGTTAATCCAGTTTCTTATGAAGGTGGTATCCAGATCTTGGTCGATAGCGAGTACGATACCTGGAATATTGATCCTCGAGCTTTAGAGATTGCCCTTAAGAAATATCCACAGGCAAAAGCAGTGCTGGTTGCTCACCTGTATGGAACCCCAGCAAAGATGGACGAGATACTTGCCTTGTGTGAGCAATACCATGTTCCATTGATTGAGGATGCAGCTGAGAGCCTTGGTGCTACCTATAAAGATAGGCAGACTGGAACGTTTGGGAAATATAGTGCTCTCTCGTATAATGGCAACAAAATCATTACAACGAGTGGTGGAGGCATGTTCCTTTCAGATGATGAAGAGGCAGTTAAGAAAGTCCGGTTCTGGGCTACCCAGTCCAGAGACCCTGCTCCTCACTACCAACACAGCGAGATCGGCTACAACTACCGTATGAGCAATATTGTTGCTGGTATTGGGAGAGGTCAACTTGTCTACCTCAATGAGCATATTCAAAAGAAGAAGCAGATTTATGAAACCTATAAGCAGGCTTTCAAAGATCTGCCTGTTTCTATGAATCCATATAGTAAAGAGAGTGAACCAAACTTCTGGCTCTCTTGCATCCTGATTGATAAAGATTGTTCAGTCACTCCCACTCAAATCAGGGAGGCTTTGGAACAAGAGAACATTGAGAGTAGACCAATCTGGAAACCTATGCATATGCAGCCGATATTCGAAGGACATGACTTCATAACTGTAGACAACCAAACTGACGTAGGGGCAGAGGTGTTCTCTAGAGGATTGTGTCTGCCGAGTGATGTGAAGATTACTGAGGAAGAGCAGGAGAAAGTTATCGATATAGTTGAGGATTTATTTAAGTAACATGTATAGGAAGTACTTTAAGAGAGCTTTTGATATTGTGTGTTCTTTCCTCGCCCTGATTGTACTATCTCCTGTGCTTTTAATCACAGCACTACTGGTGAGAATCAAGCTGGGGGCTCCGGTCATCTTTAAGCAAAAGCGACCTGGGCTAAATGAGAGACTTTTTACAATTTATAAATTTAGGACGATGAATTCTTCAAAAAACACTGAAGGAGTACTGTTGCCTGATTTGAAAAGACTTACCTCTTTTGGCAGATTCCTTCGTAAGCTTTCAATTGATGAGCTTCCTGAGTTCTACAATGTGCTGAAAGGGGATATGAGTATTGTTGGTCCACGTCCATTACTAGAAAAATATTTGCCATTGTACAATGAGATACAGAGACAACGGCATAGCATGCGACCAGGAATTACAGGGCTTGCACAGGTCAGTGGTCGAAATGAAACAACTTGGGAGCAAAGATTTGAGCTCGATATATATTATATTAAAAATGCCTCAATCATTTTGGACTTTTCAATTATTGCTAAAACCTTGTTAATGGTTTTTAGGAAGAAAGGTATAGATAGTAATTCCTCAAAAAAATTCACAATGGATGAATTTACAGGCTAATAGTATTAATAAATGAAAACACCATACTTCATAATTGATGAAATAAAATTAGCTAAGAATATTGAATCCTTTAGGCTTGCTTTAAATAAGTATTGGCCTAACTCTAGATTGGCTTATTCAGTAAAGACAAACTCCCTCCCATGGTTACTTAAGTATATGAGAAGGGCTGGTGTAATGGCAGAGGTTGTTTCAGATGAAGAATATCAGCTTGCTTTGATGGCAGATTATAGTGAGCGAGATGTTATTTTTAATGGGCCAATTAAAAGCAGTAATTATTTAATCAAAGGAATTACGAATGGTGCGATTACTAACCTTGATTCTTATAATGACCTCGATAGGGTTGTAGCGTGTAAGTTGGTTCAATCTGGGACTATAGGAGTGCGGGTCAATATTGACACTGATATTTTTGAAACTGGAGAAGTTGAATATGTGAAAGAGGGCTCCCGGTTTGGTTTTTCCGATGAATCTGGGGAGTTGAGTAATGTTATCAAGAAACTCGAGGCCTTATATGGTCCAAATTCGTTTGGATTACATATTCATTGTAATAGTGTTACCAGAAGCATAGCAGTATATAAACAAATAGCCGCCTATGCTTTAAGAATTATCAGAAAACATAATATTAAGCCCACATTTATTGATATTGGCGGTGGTTTCTTCGGGGGTGTTGAAGGTAAACCTTCAGCAGATGATTACATATCTGCTATCACTACGATACTAAGTACAGAACTAGATATTTCAAATGTTAAACTATTCATAGAACCTGGGTCGGCAATTATCGGTTCTCCCATTGATTACTGCTGCTCAGTGCTAGATGTGAAAGATACAAAATTGAGCCGAATAGTAACCATTGATGGAAGTAGACTTCATGTTGACCCACTTTGGAAGAAAAAATCCTATTTGTTTTCGACTTCTTCTGACAAACATCATGACTTTGAAGGGACCCAGATTGTTTGTGGATTTACATGTATGGATCACGATAGACTTATGTCTGTTAATGATATAAGTGAATTATCTGTGGGGGATTTAATTACTTTCCATCGGGTTGGGGCATATTCTGTAACACTTAGCGGACCATTCATCCAATATTACCCAGATGTGTATTTTAAAAAAGAGAATGGCGAAATTATAAAAATAAGGGAAAGAATGACTGTTGATCAGTTTTATAACATCCAATTTTTGGAGGGAAATAATCTATGAGTAACGAGAAAATTCTAGTTTTAGGTGCTACGGGAAATCTCGGAGCCTATAGCGCGGTTGCGTTGAAGGAAGCAGGATTCGATGTTATCGCCTCTGGGAAAAGAGACTCTGACAATAGTTTTTTTAAAGATTTTTCCATACCATATTTTTCTTTGGATATTACCGATAAGAATGCTTTCAGTAAATTGGTTGGTAAAGGAATAACATGTATTGCAAATTTTGCAGGAGAATTGCCATCAAGGGTTGCTCTCAATCCACAAGCATTAATAACGACTATCACTTTGAGTACTCTTAATATCCTTGAATTTATGGTAAGTGAAAAAATTAAAAAATTAATATATCCTACGACTCCATATGATTTATTTGCGTTTCATGAATCAGGAGAGCCCATCAAACCGGATGCCCAAAGGTCTTTCCCTCCAAAGGGAGATCATAGCATTTATGCAATAGCAAAAAATGCGGCTGTTGACTTGATTGAGCATTATCATAACGAATTCGGGATTGATAGATTTATACTAAGATTTTTTACGATATATCAATATCATCCAAATGCATATCACTATGCAGATGGCAAAATGAGAAAAATGCCGTATAGGATGTTAATAGAGCGAGCATCAAAAGGATTGCCAATTACAATTTATGGAAACCCAAATAGAGTTAAAGAAATCGTTTACATTAAAGATTTCACTCAGGTGGTTGTTAACGCGGTCAAATCAAGATTATCAGGTGGCTTTTACAATATTGGCAGTCCACATCGAGTGTCTCTGGATGAAATGATTAGGGGGATTGTTGATGAATTCTCCCCTACAGATAATAAATCAGAAATATTGTATGACGCAAAAATGCCAGATACTTTGCAAAGTATTTTAGATTGGTCAAAAACACAAGAAGACTTAGGCTATCATCCAATCTATTCTTACAGGCGGTTATTGAAAGATTTTAAACAAGAGATGGAGAGAGAACCATATTCTAAACTTTGGGGAACAAAAGAGTATTATGAAGGTCTTTTCAACTCAGAAATTAAAAAATAATCAGAGGATTGAAGGATAATCAAAGATAATGAATTTTCTTTTTTGTAGTGTAGGCCGCAGGGCAGAGTTAATAAAAGTGTTTAGAAAGTCGCTCGATGGTGATGATTTGATAATCGCAACCGACAACAGTGCATTAGCACCAGCACTATATTTAGCAGATAAACAATATTTAGTGCCTCGAGTAGATGACTCTACATATGTTGATATTTTATTAAATATTTGCAAAGAAGAAAAGATAAGAGCAATTACAACTTTCATTGATTCTGAGATTGAAATACTCGGAAAAAACAGAAGCCTTTTTAGTAATATTGGGGTTGAACTATTGTTGCCATATGAGGAAACAGCAAGACTCTGCTTTGATAAATTTGAGATGTATCAATACTTGAAAGAATGTACTATCTTAACGCCGTTAACGTTTGGTAATATTTGTGACTTTAAAAACGCATTCAAGCTTGGTGAAATAAGCTTTCCAGTCTTTATTAAACCACGAACAGGAAGCGGGAGTGTAGGTGCTGAAAAAATTCATTCATTGGAAGAATTAGAGCAAAAATGTAACCAAAACCCTACGCTGATTATCCAAGAATTTATGAGCGGGCTCGATCTTGATGTTGATGTTTATATTGATATTCATAGTCATCAAGCAGTAAGTGCATTCTGCAAAAAAAAACTTGAGACTAAAATTGGCGGTGCTAGTAAAACAATCTCATTCAAAGATTCAACACTATTTACATTTATAGCAAAAATAGTGGACTGTTTTAAATTTAGTGGACCGATAGATATGGATTTTTTCTATCGTGATGGTAAGTACTATTTATCTGAAATAAACCCACGTTTTGGAGGAGCATATTTGCACGCTTATGGTGCTGGAGTGGATTTTATCAAGTTAATTAAAAACAATCTTAACGGGGTTACAAATGAATCTGCCTTTGGTGATTATGAGGATGGTGTGGTTATGATGATGTATGACAGTGTAGTGATTGAACATGTAAGCAGAATGGATAACCTGAAGGCTGTTGGGAGAGGGGCTGTGAAAATTAATGATTGTATAAATCGAATTGGGGCTCTGCATTAAGCTGGATCTATTGATACCACATACAACGTCCTCAAATTCCATAACAACAGTTTTGAAATCTTTTTCTTAATGTGTGCTATGCGTACGTTTTTTGTTAACCCTTTCTGAAGCAACGGAGCTCGATTTGGATGCACTTTCTACTTGACTACTACTGTTTTTGTTTACAACCATCAATTTCAGAGTCCGTGAACCCGTGATTTAAAGATCACAAAAAAAATTCTTAGAAAACCATACATCATAGAAGTAGCCCAATATTAGAGTTTTCTCAACGAGGTTTGCACTATGATTACCTTCACAAAGCTTGAAAACAAAACAATCTTTGGAAAGGATTTTACTCCCTTCGAAAAGAACAATACCCTTGATTTTCCTTCCCCTGGTAAAATGGCTGTTCTCTATGGCCCCAATGGAGCAGGCAAAACTTCGTTAGTAAAAGTTCTACAAGGAGATGAGGGGACAAGTGTTGCATTTGAGTATGAAGGAGTTTCATATACTGATCCAACCTTACTATTCCATATAATCAGTGATCAGAATAATCGAAACATTGTTCAAGGTGATTGTGGGGACTTTCTTCTCGGTGATCAGATCCATCGAGAAGAGCAGCTTAACAAAGACATTGATAGTGGTTTTGATCTATTAGCAGAAAAAATCATCAATAAGCTGAAAGAGTATGGAATTAAAGCAGCTAACAGCCCTTTGCTTGATTTGATCACTGACAGTACAGTCCAAGGGATTCTTAAAGATTTTCCCAACAAGCAAAGCAAAGGTAAGAACAATAAATCGGTTGATAGCCTTAAACTCCTTAGTAATTTTGATAAAGTTGAAATAACCGAAGAAGAGCAAACAAAGCTTACGGCACTACAGAATGATATTGCTAAGAAAAATGATTCCTTGATAAGGAAGATTAAAGAACTAGCAACACAAACGCTTCCTTCAATCAAGGGCTTCAAACACATCGATGTGTATAGTGAAGCTATCAGAATTCTTGAGCATTTTAAAAGTGATGATTGCATCGTATGTGATCACCCCATACAGTGGGAAACTTTAGTTAAAAGTAAGACTGATCGCCGCCAGATTCTCATCGCAAGGATAGAAGAGGAACATCGAAAAGGCATAGAGGCAATCATCTCATCATCCCCTTCGGATGATCCATTCTCGATGAGAGAGATTCTCATTCAAGCTCTTGATACCGGTGATGCTTCTAAGCTCATAGAGTTGTGTGCACTGTTCGACTATTTTGAAAAGCTATATCAGTCTTTGGTTCTCAGTGAGATAGCAGCAATCGTGAAAAAAGAAGAATCACTCATTTCCAATATGGAGGAGTTGAATAAACTGATTGCTGGGAAACTAGAGTTGAGTGAAGAGGATGAGCTATATATCCAAAGCATCATTAAAGACTCCATGGATAAAGATCTTAAACTCCTTCGTAATCCTGAGACAAAGAATATCACCATCAGAGTTGCAGACCACGACCTATTAGGAGTAGAGAGATCAAAGTTACCGTTGAGCACAGGAGAACAAAACTTTCTCTCTTTGAGCTTTGAGTTTCTCAAAGCCAAGAACCAAAAAGAACCAATCATTGTCGTAGATGATCCTATATCGAGTTTTGATTCCATTTATAAGAACAAGGTTGTCTATAGCCTGGTCAAGATCCTTGAGGAGAAACAATGCCTTGTTCTTACCCATACCGTAGAGTTGCTCAGGTTATTGGAAGCTCAATATAGAAATTGTTATTCTCTCTACCTTTTGAATAATAGCGAAGATGCAGAGAATGGCTTTATCAAGGTGGCTGACAATGAGAAAAAGCTTATAATCAGCTTAAAAGACCTGCTGAAGGCTTTTAGGGGAGAAGTGCTTGGAGAGGTTAAAGATCAAAGACTCTTTCTTATATCGATGATTCCATTTCTTCGAGGCTATTCTTCAATCAGTGGGGATCAATCATATGAGACACTCACTTCACTCATGCACTTTGATGATAGAGAAAACAAACAACAAATTGATCTTGTTGCTCTTTATTTGGAGTTACTCAAGCCAATCGATTTTGTGTTTTCGGAACCAAGTGAGGTGTCAGGAGAAGATATCTTGAATGTTGAACTCCTTGATCAAGAGATTCTTAATGTTAACGCGTTTCCTCTCTTGAACAAAACGTTGAGGCATTCATTGACATATCTTTACTTGAGATTGATGGTAGAAAAAAAGCTCAAAGAAAAGTTTCCTGAAACAAGAAGATGTGATCAATTAGGAGCAATGATTGGCAAAGCGTTTAAAGGGAAAGGTCGAGATGCTGTACGTAAGAGAGTATTTCTTACTTCAAGAAAAACACTTCTTAACGAATTTAACCACTTCGAAGGCAATCTCAGTATCTTCCAGCCAGCAATTGATATCAGTGACCAAGCTCTTAAGAAAGAGAAGCGGGAGATATTGAGGTTTGTGGATGGGTTGTAAGAGTGCCTTCTCACGTATTTGTTTATATTGATGTGTATTTGAAGATCCTGATAGTCCAGATGGAATGAGTCATCTACGTTGTCCGATATGTCATTTGGATTGGTAGTATCATATTATGATACATAGAAATTTTAAATTTAGGTATCTGGGAATGATTGATGTCAGAGGTAAGAATGAGAATATTCTATTCTTGGCAAAGTGATAGCGATTCTTTAACAAACAAAAATTTCATTGAAGAATGTCTTAAAGAAGTATTTTCTGAAGTCAATTTGACGACTGATTTCTCTGATAGGTCCGAAGGTGAAATTGAGATTGATAAAGACACGCTTAACGTTTCCGGGTTCCCAGAAATGATTCCTACTATAATGGGAAAGATAAATGAAGCTGACGGATTTGTTGCTGATTTAACCTTTGTTGCCCATGTGGATAGGAAAAAGATTCCTAATCCAAATGTAATGTTTGAACTAGGATATGCAATATATTGTTTGGGATCCGCACGAGTCATTCCAGTTATGAATACATATTATGGGAATCCTGATGACTTGCCTTTCGATATTAGACATCGACGTTGGCCCATCCAATATTATCTCGCCCCGAACCCCCAGACAGTAGATAGGGAGCAAGCCAAGGAAAGCCTAAAAAAGGGCTTGACTGAAGCAGTTTCATATTTCAGCTCATTTCCTGCAAAAGATTCAGTCAAACCTCTTCAGACAAATGCATCGTATTTGAATATCATTAATCATATTTTAACTTCCAACCTGAGTGATTGGTCAGAACAATATGAGATTGAGCCTGGGGTATTTCAGGTTTATTATCATAAGGGACCGAACCTAAGAATCGTTGTTAATTTATCAGAACAAGGTATTGAGAACCCAGACTATAGAAGCATATGGGCTAATTGCTTTCTTCATCCAGCAGCTAGAAGTTACAAGGCAAAGGTTTTTTTTAACAGCACATTAATTAATGACCTCATAATGGTGTCGGTTGATGAGGGTAATGTTTTGATTCCTCAACCATCAGAGGATTCTAGTGAAAAGAATTTCGTAATCGATTCTTTTCAATACAAGATTGGGCTGCTGTTTGATTCTATGAGGGTGCTTGATGATTATATTGAGAAAGCAGACCACTATCTTCGCGAGAAAGGTTACAGTTTGAGACTTTTCCCCTCCTCATAGCTATGTCTAATCATTTCACTACTTATAAAAGATATAATGTCAGAAAATTGGCCTTTCTCTAACAATCGAAAATGCTGATTTTCAAACTTGATTGTCTGGTCCCAATAACGACCTCTGCATAATCCACACCCACCAAAGAAAGGGTAGCGTCGCATTGGCCAGCTCTTCCTTGCAGACAGTATGTGAGCAAGAGAAGAAGAGCTGAATAGCCAATAGGTGCGTAGGGAATAGGCTTTTTCCTCATCACTGTTCATCAGTTCTGGAAATCTCATAGAGCACGAAAGAGTTTTAACCTGTATCAATGATATTAGATGTTCCATAGCCCTAAGAGAACATCATGTAGTCCCTGATACTCATGGTGGTTTGGATGTTAAGAGAAATGGTTCTCGTACAGCTATCATCCATTCCAATACAGAAGCAACTGCTATAGAGCAAGGCTGCATACTGCGCAAAGTTGAATCAACTGGGTTCATCATTCATGAAAAGGTGGAAGGATTTAGGAATCTAAAAGGCATGGGAATGATTCGTATTCGCTGAGAGGGTGAGAGCAGATAATGATCAACGATACTTCCAATACAATAATTAGGATTCAAAGTGCATAAAGGTCAGCAAATATCTAACATCGGAGATCAGCAGTCGTCGATTTCTGATAAGAAATATTCACATATTGTGCTATTAGCAAATTCTCTTAAGGGTCTTTATAGCTTTCGTTTTGAATTAGTACAGAGACTTATCGGAGATGGATATCAAGTAAGTATTCTTGCTCCTCATGATGAAATTTCCTCAAAATTTACACAGCTGGGTTGTATATTCATTCCAGTTCCAATTTCTAGAAGGGGAACGAATCCTTTTCACGATTTCTTATTATTCCGTACGTACCTGAAGTATTTAAAACAATTACATCCAGGAGTTGTTCTAACGTATACCATTAAACCGAATGTTTATGGTGGACTAGCATGTAAACTGCTTCATATTCCTTATATCGCGAATATTACAGGGTTAGGTACTGCTGTTGAAATAAAAGGTCCTTTACAGATCTTAACCTTGTTTCTATATAGAAAGGCTCTTTCAAAAGCGCAGAAAGTATTTTTCCAAAACACCGAGAATAAAGCATTCTTTGAGAAGAAGCGAATCGGATTGGGAAAGCATGGCTTATTGCCTGGATCAGGAGTGAATCTAGCTAGGTTTCAACCTTTGGAGTATCCACCTGATGAAACAATAGAATTTGTGTTTATTTCTCGCATCATGAAAGAGAAGGGTATTGATCAATACCTTGAGATGGCAAAGGTCATTAAAGCAAAGTATCCCAACACAAGATTCCATATTTGTGGTAATTGCGAAGAATCGTATACAGGGATACTAGAGCCATTACATCATGATGGAACTGTTATCTATCATGGACGTATCGATGATGTAAGAGAGATTCTAAGAATTACACATTGTACAATTCATCCTTCCTATTATCCCGAAGGAATGTCTAATGTGTTGCTTGAGAGCTGTGCTTGTGCTAGGCCCATAATCACAACTGATAGAAGTGGCTGTAGAGAAGTAGTTGATGAAGGAAAAAATGGTTTTCTTGTTAAACTTAAGGATACTGAAGACTTGATAGCCAAAGTAGAAGCATTCATTTCTTTATCCTATGATAAGAAGAAGCAGATGGGTATAGCGGGAATAGACAAAGTAGAAAGAGAGTTTGATCGAGAGATTGTTGTTGGTGAGTATCTCAAAGAGATTATGAAGATTGAGACTATGCTTGATGTTAAATAAATATTTCAATGCAATGCAACGCCTATCATTATGGGGCAGAGAGTGTTTTTATGAAAATCACTAGAGTTTTACATGTCCTGGGTAATCTGGATTCTGGTGGGCTAGAGAATCGATTGATGGATATTTATCGACATATTGATAAAACCCAAATACAATTTGATTTTCTGATACATACTTCAAAGCCAACCTATTTTGAAGAAGAAATTAATAGATTAGGTGGAAAGATTTATAGGATCAGAAAATTACGTCCTAATAATATTTGGTTATATAAAAATGACCTTAAGGAAATCTTTAGAGAAAACACAACATATCCTATTGTACATGGGCATATTTTAGGCCCAGCTTGTATTTATCACTATGTAGCAAGGAAAGCTGGGGTAAAGTGCAGGATAGTTCACTCCCGAAACGGTAAACGAACAGAAAACGATTTGACAAGTATAATAAAAAATTTAGTAGAAAGGTGTGCATGGATATACTCAACACATAAATTTGCAGTTTCTGATGCCGCCGCAATTAGGGCATTTGGGAAAAGCTCTTTTCTGAAGAACAAAGTTCAAATCCTTCCAAATGCTATCGATACTAGGAAATATTTGTTCAATCAGATTACTCGTGAAAAAGTTCGGGAAGATTTGGGATTATCTGATAAATTGGTTGTTGGACACATTGGGCGATTAACTACCCAAAAGAATCATAAGTTCCTATTGAAAGTCTTTTCTGAGATAGTTCTTCTCGAACCTAATTCTGTACTCTTACTAGTAGGAAAAGGGGAGTTGGAAGAATCTATCAAAAATAAATGTTCTGATTTAGGTATAGAGGACAAAGTAAGATTTCTAGGAGTGAGGTCTGATGTTCCTGATTTATTGCAAGCTATGGATGTGATTGTATTCCCTTCTTTTTATGAAGGTCTTCCTGGAGTGATCCTAGAAGCTCAAGCAGCTGGTCTTCCTTGTGTAATATCAGATAAGATAACTAGAGAAGCAAGAATTACCGACTTGGTTGAGTATCTTCCTATATCCATTTCTGCAAAGGAATGGGCAGAAGTAGTGTTGAAGAAAGTGGAAACCACAGAGAGAAGAGTAACTCTCAATGAATTTATTGATGCTGGATTTGATATAGAGGCAGTAGCTAAGTGGTATCAAGAGTTTTATTTAGGGCAAGTATAAGTAGCAGAATGATAGGGTGATAAAAAGATTATGAGTTCACTTAAACAAATTATCTATGACTATTCTAAGCATAATACTGTGCTGAATGATTTCTATCATGCATTATCACGTATACGCATTCAGTTATCCAAACATCTGAGTGACGAAAACTATTTGAAGAGACAATTCAGAAAAGTCTTTGGCTATCATCTAGACTTAAATAATCCCAAGACATTTAATGAAAAATTGCAATGGTTGAAACTTCATGATCGAAATCCCGAATATCAAAAGTTAGTGGATAAGTATGAGGTTAGGAAGTATGTCAAGGAAACTATTGGTGAAGAGTATCTTGTCCCGCTAATAGGTATATATGATGATCCT
>CAZTUL010000067.1:0-11521 GCA_964616275.1 uncultured Spirochaetaceae bacterium
GGTGGGAATACGCAATTTTACCGACGAAGAATTAGGTATCCGTAATAGGTACCTGGTACGTAATATTGATGCTTCTATGATTGATCGTCTAAATCACTCGAATGAAAGATTTTCCCGCCTCTCACTTCCAGATAATTTCCCAAAGCAACTCTATATTACATTTGACGTTGACGCATTCGATGCATCGCTCATGCCAGCGACAGGGACCCCAGAACCTGGTGGATTACAATGGTGGGATGCCGTACTTCTTCTTGAACAATTAACAAAAGGACGAACGATTATGGGTTTTGATGTCGTTGAACTTGCTCCTGTGCCTCATCTTCACCACTGCGATTACGTTGCAGCAAAAATCACCTATTTCCTTATGGGTCTTACAGCACGAAGAAACCAATACCTTCATGATCATATTTCTTTTTAACTAGGGCAATTGCTTCTTCAATCTGTGAAATAACCCGATCTTCACAATAAATAATCATAACAAAATTCTCTTCCGGCCAGACATCATCACCAAGCTTAGGATTAGTTTCACCCCACCCATGCGCAGTAGGAATAATGGTGTAGTGAGAAGGTACCCGGTACAAAGTTAATGCTTCGAGAATATCATCTTTAACTGCCTGGGCAGCCATTATTTCAACTCGCTTCATCCTAGACCTCCTCCTCAGTTTCAACAAAGTTAGCAATATCTTCTACATCAAACCGTTTCTTGTCGCTATTGAATAATCTATACAGTGTAGGAGTAAGGAATATGGTCATTAACGTACTGATGGCCATTCCTCCCACAATCGTCTGACCAATAGGTTGTATCTGTTCAGCTCCCTGTCCACCAAAAAATGCAAGCGGCAACATCCCAAAAATTGTGGTAAGACTCGTCATGAGTATCGGCTTCAACCGGCTTCCCCCTGCTTCAATACACGCTGAGCGGATATCGAGACCACGTTTTCTCAGAAGATTGATATATTCAACAAGGACAATACCATTATTCACCACAATACCGGCAAGAATAACAGTCCCTATAGCACTGATTAAACTAAAAGCCTCTCCCGTAATCACATATATGCCAACAATACCAATAATCATCAGAGGCATAGACAACAAAATAATGAACGGATTTCTGAACGATTCAAACAAACTAGCCATAACTCCGAATACAAGCACAATTGCCAGCACAAGAATTATTCCCACATGCTGGAACATCGCACTCATATCGGCAAAATCCCCTCCAAAATCGACAAAAACAGCATCATCCTTAATGAGGTACTCATCGAGAGTCGAACGGATATCTGCTTCTGCAGAGGCCGATGCGTAACCGGGAGCCAATCCACCTACGACATGCACTGCCCGCATCTCGTCTTCACGTCCAATCGAAACAGGACCGGTAGAACGACTCAACGTTGCAAAATTAGCCAATGACACCTTCTGCCCAGATGCCGTTCTCACAAACAGTTTTTCAAGATCAACTTGATCAGATCGATCCTCTTCGCGAAGAATAACCACAACATCGGTCTCCTGACCATCCGCCTTGAGTCTTGTTGCTGTTATACCATTTATACTGTTGCTGATTTCACTCGCAATACCCTGCATGGTAAGCCCATACGCATATGCACGATCACGATCAATCTCAATCTGCAGCTGGGGTAGACCACTGTTAAAATCCATACGTGGCTCTGTAACTCCAGGAACATGCTCAGCGATCAAAGCTTGTATCTGGCTCGCAGTATCGACTGCAAGCTGCAGATTATCCGACTTTACGACTACATCCACTGGATTCATATTCCCTAAACCCATGGACATGGTTGAAAATGAGAACGATGCTGCAGGATAACGATCAAAATAGGTACGCAGTTTCTGTTGAATGGTGAACATATCATCAATCTGATCTTCTGAATCGGGCAAGGAAATCTGAAGAGATCCCCCATTTGAGCCTCCTCCGAATAATCCTCCACCACCAACAGTTACGATAATATCCTTGTATCCTTTAATATCCTGCCGGGCAAAAGACTCCAATTCCATAAGCATCGCTTCGGTTGACGCCAAAGATGTTCCCTCAGGCAATGTTACTTGCAGGGAAACTGAAGTCTCACTCATTGTAGGATACAATGTGGTCTGAACAGATGTGGTAAAAGCCTGGAAGGTAATAACCAAAATAAGTGCAACAAGCAAAACAGTCAGCCAACGGTAATCAATACACACAGCGAGTACACGTTTATATCCCCTATCTAACGCCTCAAAAGAACGCTCCATGATAGAATCAATCCACCTTAGCAGGCGCAATCGAAGCGGTTTCTGCTTTCTGGTGTACACACGAACATATGAACTGGTAAGTACAGGAATGAGCGTCACAGAAACAACCAACGAAGAAAGAAGCGAGATGATAATTGTACCAGCCATAGGAGTTAGAATCTCACCGAGCATTTCCAAGTTATTTCTCAGCAACACAATCGGAACAAAGACACAGACAGTCGTGAGAGTAGATGCCGTAATCGCTACAATCATCTCTTTTGTTCCCAGGACCGCCGCCGTTTTCAGTTTTGATCCACGTTCTCTGTAACGGAAAATATTTTCTAGAACAACTATTGAACTATCTACAGTCATCCCCAGGCCCAGAATCAACCCAGTCAGAGTCATGAGATTCAACGTATAGTCAAAAAAGAACATAACTAAAATTGTCATAAGTAATGAAATAGGGATTGATACTCCAATGATAAATGTTGACTTAAGGCTTCTGAGGAAAATAAACAGTACTATCATAACCAATACAACACCATAGAGCAGTGACTGATATACCGTATTCATGGTGGTATCAATCATCGTGGTCGTATCGATGATTACCGATAACTCCACGGAATCGGGGAGCTCTCTATTCAGCTCTTCAAGGGTTTCATGAAGACTCTTGGCAACCTGTACACTATTGGCATCAGATTCCTTTGAGACCGAAATATAAACTCCCGGCTCACCGTTTATATACACTTGGCTGTCGGCATCTTTAAAAGCGTAGGAGACTTCGGCAATATCGGCAACAGTGACTGTCGAAGTTGAGGTAACACGGCCATAGGCATCGGTCTGTGGAATCGACAAAATCATCGCGTTGCGGATATCGTCAAGCCCCTTGAACTCGGCATCTGTTCGTACTAAATAATCAATAGCACCTTCGGTAATAGACCCAGAACCAATTTGATAGTTTTGCGGATTGAGTACTTGTGCAACCTGTGAAAGAGTAATGCCATAAGCTTCCAGGCGGTTTTGCTGTACTGCAACACGAACATATTCATCCTGCCCACCGTTTACTTCGGTGGAAGAAACTCCAGATACGCGGTCAAGTCGTGTTTGCACAATATCCTGAGCAATTCTTCTCAAGTCGTTTGCACTCTGTCCTGTTTTCCCAATGACGGCAATATTCATTACCGGAACCATGTTGGTGTTGAGTTTAAAAATTGTCGGGTTCGAAGCACCGTCTGGTAGAAAGTCGGAAACAAGATTTAAATTATCATCAATAGAACGTGACGCCTGATCAAGATCAGTACCGTAGTTAAATTCAATCATAATGATACTCAGTCCCTCGGATGAGGTCGATGTGAGGTTATTAATTCCACCGACATTGGAAATAACGCCCTCAATCGGTTTAGTTACCGTTTCCTCCATGGTTTCAGGACTTGAACCGCTGTATGTTGTAAATACTATGACCATAGGCAAATCCATCTCTGGAAATAGTTCAACTGCAAGATTTGGAAACACAACTAAAGCGAGTGCTGTTAACAGTATATATATAACGATAATCGTTGTAGGTCGATGGACAATCGTATTGGTAAGACTCATATGGTTCCTCTTCTTTAGTCGACGACACGAACAGTAACACCATCGGTCAAGAGTGTTTGTCCCTGAATTACTATGCGATCATCTGAAGAAAGACCGGATGTAACTTGCACTAAGTCCTCTACGACGAGCCCAAGGGTGATGTTTTTCCTTCGTGTAACATCCTGATTGTCTATGGTGTATACATATGCCTGGCTACCTTCATAGAGAATACTTGCTCGATCAATAATGAGAGCATCTTCGACAGTTTCGGTATGAAGTACTACTGATGGGAACATGCCCACCTTCACTAACTGATTTGGATCTTCCACATCTATGCCAATGGTTAAGGTTCGAGTAACTGGGTTAAGAACCGGACTTACTCGAGTAACAACTCCCGAAAATTCTTCATCAGGGTATGCCTGGAATGTGGCACGGGCTTGTGTGCCAACACCAATTTTTCCTACATAACGTTCTGGAATCGCAGTTTCAATTTCAAGATCCCCAAGCATCCCTATACGAATTAAGGCAGTTTGCTGAGAAACAGTCGAGCCTGTAGAGAAGTGAACAGCAAGAACGGTCCCATCAACCGGACTTTTCACCTCTATTTCCTTAAAATTCGCTCCAGGTCGCGATGGATCCACTCGTGCAAAAACCTGATCAGCTGAAATCCGATCTCCAACTTTTACACTCATATAGGTGAGCTTTCCAACATTTTCTGGATAAATATCAATAGATTCCCGATCCACAACATCTCCATTCACCTGGATGAATCCTTGAAGAGAATCAATCGAAACCGGCTTCGTTTTAACAGATAATAACGATACTTCTGTTTCGGGTTCACCAGTCAGTTGAGCCAGCTGCTGTTCGAATGGATTAAGCACCACCACTGCTATGGCAGCAAGTATGAGAATTAGCAGGATAATAAGGCCAACCCTGCTCTTTTTCTTTTTTGTATTCGTATTCATAAGCTAAAGCTCCTTCTCAATTTCATAACTCATTCACATCAAGTTGCAAGTCGTAGGCCAAATCAACCAGAGCACTAGCGTATTGAAAGGATAATAATAGAAGGCTCTGTTCAGCCAGGAGCACATCCTGTTGTGCCTTCTCGACTGAAAAATAATCGACATATCCAGATTCGTACTGCAGCGTATTCATTTCATATACACGTTGTGATAGTGTAAGATTTGATCCAGCTACGTGCATCTGTTTCTGAAGATTTTCCAAAGTTCGAACTTGCGTAATGAGTGATTGTTCTAGTTGTATCTTGGTTTGCTCTCTCTCTAATTGGAGTTTTCGTAACGAGTCGTCCATTTTTGCTAAGGAGACCTTCGTTCGACTATTGGGGATATGCCCATCAAGCGGAACAATTACACTTACTGAATATTGGAAAGCATCGGTCCAAGTACCTGTTGGTATAGGCGGCCCTCCAAAAGGGTTTGCCATTGGATCACTCTTTATGGCATCAGTGTTAATGGTGTACCCTGTAGAAAGTCGAAGTGTCGGAGTCAGAGCATTCTTTGCTTGAGCCTTCTTCCCACTCTCTATTGATGCTGCATTGAGTGCATACAACTGTAGTGTGCGAGTAGAAGAGATGTACTGCTTCAATGATTCTAGCGTATGGGTCAGTTTCCAGTCAGGCAAATCACCATGAACCACAATATCAGCATCCAAAGCTAATCCAAGTAATGCTTTGAGAGAAAGCAATTTCCCTTCATACGAAATCTCTGCCTGATGATATTCGGGTAACAGTCGATCAATGCCAAGCTGTGCCGTGAGCAAATCTAAATCAGATGCAAATCCAGCCTCATAGTTTGCTGCAACTTTCTCAAATTGTTTCTGTGCAAGTTCAATATTCCGTTCCTGAATAGTGAGATTTTCTTTCTCTGAAATAAGTGCAAAAAATAATTTTGTTACACTCCGTTCGATTTCTGCTTGTGCCTGAGCGTACGTGACTTGCTTAATTTCGTAGGAAAGATTGTAGGTTTCTAACTGATCTCGAACAGCAAGATTAAGTGGAAAATCCACCGATAAGCCAGCCTGCAACCCTGAGATGGTAGTAGAAGCATCCGAAAAGACCCCCATCTGTCCACCATGCGAAAGAGAGAGATTTACAGAAGGGATAAACAAATTCCAAGAGGTATCCACATCTCGTCTAGCCTGATTCACATCTATAAATTGAGACTGTAAACTCAAGTTATGTTCACGTGCCATATCAAGAGCAGTTTCGAGAGTTAGGTTGACTTGTTCAGCACTCAACGTAAACAGAGCACAACAAAAAACCAACCCAAGCACACATGCATATGTAAATTTTTTCATACCATTAGCCTCATAAGTTCCAACTATTCAAGGATAATCATATGCATATAATTAATCAATAATACTCAGAAAAATTACATAAAAAATGAGGCAGCATCAGGATTTATCCCAAAACTGCCTCTTCTTCCGATTCAAACGTTTTCTAATCTCTTAAAATCCAAACGGTAGAATGACCTTTTTTATCACCACGACAGGGAGGGAATCTGTTTCCTTCTTGCATTTTGACAGTTCGTTTTGGATGGTCTTTGCACACATACCTTCCAGATTTTTCACATGCAGCTCCTGTTCGAGTGCGAATCTCATCATCTTCATCAACTGTTACTTTTTTTTCTTCCTGCTTTAAGGCAGTAGGTGTAACAGGAATTGGTTCTGGTACCGATTCAATAATCGGTATACTTGGCTCCTTCTCGGACGAACTTGAGTTCTTCAGCTGAAGATATTTAAACCAGACTAGTGCAATGAGTGCAAAGAAAATTACAATTGAAAAGATATTCAGCGTAGTATTGGAGTTGCTGACTACGAGAATAATTACAAGCACCACGAGAAGAATGATTGTGCGTACGATTGGTTTTTTGAGCGATGTATCCATGATTCTAAGCCTCCTGTCTTCTTGCTTTTCCTAAAGAGTCAGGGAAGCGTTCATTTCTTCTCATCAAAGAAGTAACACATGGTGTATTAAGAGATGAACTTCTCCTACCTCCATATTGTACACTACAGTAAAGGATTACTCAAATACTAAAACAGCCGCCCGATATATTCGAGCGGCTGGGAAAATCATAGGTAAAGTATTACTTCTTGTTGTACTTAACCATGTAATCAGTCAATACTTCGTCTAAACCACGACCGTACATGACCACTGGCTTATCGAGCATGGTATATCCATCTCCACCAGCTGCCATGAAATCATTTGTAGCAAGCTTATATGTAGCGTCTCTATCAATGGATTTCCCATTAACGAGCACTCTCTTAATTCTGCTACCAGGATCACTGAATCGGCTGTAAACAATACTCATGTTAGCGGTCTGTGGGAATCCACCGTTGCTTTCTGGGAGTCTAGAATAACCCCATTCGAGAGCATCGTAGATATCCTGTCCCGTTACTTCAACTACCACAACTGTGTTGTTGAAAGGAAGAACGGTAATGATATCGCCACGGGTTACATCACCTGCAGGAATCGAGGCTCTAATTCCACCACCATTGGTAAGTGCAACATCAGCTCCGGTTGCTTCGATCATAGCCTTAGCAATCATGTTACCGAGATTCGTCGGTTTGGTTCTGACATTACCTCTTTCTCCATCAAGTGCAACTGGAGTATAGGCAACGACTTCACTTGTTATACCTTCAACTCGGGCTTTCTGGCCTTCCACATAAGCTACGACAGCTGGATCATCAGGAATTTCGGTCACTCCCAACATCTTGGCATATTCGTTAGCTGAAGGATCGGCAACATCTGAAGCTGGAATTAAGAGAGCAGTCTCTCCAACAGCTTTTCCATTGCGGACTTCAATTTCAACCAATCCAACACTTTCCATGTATTCGCCAGCAGAAACTATGAGGGTGTCACCAACCTTCAATCCATTTTCAAGAACAGAATGGCTATGACCATCAACAATCAAGTCAATTCCCTTAATGTTCTCTGCAACCATGCGGCTTGTTACACCATAAGATCCATCTTCATCAAGACCAAGGTGAGCAAGAACGATAACATAGTCGGCACGTTCACGCACTGCATCAACGAGTCCCTGTGCACCGTAAACAACTTCATCACTCATGAAGGAAAGACCTTCAACATTCTTCGGATGTGTTTTTGTTTCGGTATCGGGAGTTGTTGCGCCAATTACACCAACGGTGAATCCGTCGAAGTAGTAGAGCTGGTATGGCTGGAAGACCATATTTCCCTTTGCATCAAGAACGTTAGCAGCAAGAATTCTAAGATCAGAATACTCTTCTGCAAGCTGAGCAGCTTCAATCAAACGTTCCTTACCATAATTGAAATCATGATTTCCTGGAACTACTGCATCGTAACCGAGCATATCCAGCAGAACAGCTGAAGTCTCGCCTTCAAACAAGTTAGTAAGAAGAGTTCCGTGGGAAACATCACCAGCATCGAGCAGTAAGTTCTTATTAGTTACTGAACGACCCATATTAACAAGAGTAGCAAGCTTTGCATAACCTACCCCAGGACCTTCTTCAATACGGCCATGCACATCATTTGTGTGGACCACATAGAGATAGAAGTTTTTCTGTCCATCGTAGGATTTCACCATTACATCTGCATCAACATCCGGCATTGCTGGAGCTGCGGGGGCAGCGGGAGCTTTAGGTGCCGGTGCAGCTGGCTCAGCTTTTGGCTCTTCAGCTACAGTAACTGGAGCTTTTGCTGGAGCTTTTGCCGGAGCCTTCGGAGCTGTCATTGCTTTGGCATAAGCGGCTTTGTATGCTTCACCAATTACTTTTGCTTCAGCATCTTCAGGCACATAAGTAATTCCCGCCCACTGTGCAAGGGCTGATTTTGAAGGGTTATTTACGTCATCAGCGGTAATGCGAAGTGGAGTGGTGCTTGTAACTTTATTGTTCTTGACATGAAGTTCAACAACACCGACACTCGAGAGCTTTTCTCCAGCATTGACAATCATCGTGTCACCGACAACCTTACCACCGGCAGGTGCCTTAGCATCCTTTCCATCGATGATTAAATCAATACCCTTAATGTTTTGTGCAATCACTTCTGCAGTAATACCGTCAACATTCCCGATACTTCCGAGTAGGACAACATAGTCTGCCATTTTTTTGGCTTCATTAACTGCATACTGGGCATTATCAATAATATCCTGGCTCAGGAATGAGAGACCTCTCACACCGTCAACTGGTGAAGATACGCCAGCAACTGCAACAATAAATCCATTGAATGAATAAAGTTGATAAGGCTGGAATACCCATTCGCCACGGTTATTCAGAACATTAGCACTCAGAACTCTCAGGTCAGTATTTGCTTCTGCAAAACGAGCTGCCTCAACGAGGTATTCAGCACCGTATACAAAATCGGCTGGACCTGGAGCAACAGCATCATAACCGAGAAGATCAAGCATAGCTCCGGCTGGTTCACCATAGAAATACTCAATCATCGGAGTTCCGCTTGCAATATTACCTGCATCAAGTAACAGTGTCTTATTGGTCAATGAACGACCAAATTTAACTCCCGTTGCCAATCTTGCATAACCAATTCCAGATTCGAGTTCACCGCGCATATCATTTGTATGTGCAATATAAACATCGAACTCAGTAAACCGGTCATCCGATTTGACAATCACACCTTCTGTGGGAGCCTTGCGACCAACAACTTCAGGAGTGGGTTCCACAACCTCTTCCACTGGTGGGGCTACCACAGGTTCCTCAACTGGAGCCTCAACAACCACCTCTTCAACTACTGGAGCTGGGGGGGCTACAGGCTCTACAACTGGCGCTGCAGGTTCTATCGCTTCGACTTTAGGGGTTGTTTGACAACCAATGAACGCAAAGGCAAGCAATGCAACCAACAGTGTCGTGATAAGACTTCTTGAAAGACGTTTCACGTGTTTCCTCCTCATGGACATTCTTTTGAGTCATTATACATTACCACTATAACACACAGAGTAAATTCTGGATACAGAAAAAATGGCAATATCTGACTTCTCAAGGTGAAAATTCATCACACTATACCTATAATACAGTAAAAATGAATCCTTTTAAATACTCAGACTCAGGAAACGAAAGTCGTATAGGATGATCAACCGGTTGCCCAAGCGTTTCCAAAATCTGGACCTCTCTTCCAGCATCCTTAGCAGCCCATGCCAACACTGTACGTAATTGTTCTCGAGAAACACCGCCAGAACAGCTAAAAGTTGCAATAACGCCACCCTTACGTATCTTCAGCATAGCAAGTCTGTTAAGATCCTTATAAGCTCGTAAAGCCCCCTCCACCTGTCCTTTAGTCTGGGCTAATTTAGGAGGGTCTAGCACAATACAATCATATATCTCAGATTCCATTTCACGCAAGTATGCAAAAACATCTCCCTTAATGAGAGAAATCCGATTTTTTGACTCTGGTGGTATGATTCCACGCTCAATATTTAGGGTCAACTGTTTTCCAAGAGTTTCCAATGCACTAGCAGAGCTGTCAAGTGCTGTAACATGTTGTGCACCGGCAACTAGTGCATGCAGAGAGAACCCTCCAGTGTAGGAAAAGGCATCCAGCACCTGTTTCCCGGAAACATACTGAGCTAATCGCAGACGATTCTCACGTTGATCGCAGTAAAATCCACTTTTTTGACCTTCTCCAAGATGTATTGTGTAAGCTATACCATGCTCGAGAAATATCGCTTCCTGTAATGCAGGATCCGCTGGTCGATCTACACATTCTCCCCCGATATACCATTCGCTCTGTACCTTCAGATGCTCAATACCACAGAAAGCCTCATCAGTGGATACCACAATACAGGCGGGATTCACCAATCGCTGCAGTGTCTGAACCACCACTATACGGTGATCCCATGCAACTCGAGCAGAAATAATACATACAAGCATTGATCCGTACCGATCTACAGTAAGACCTGGAAGAAAATCAGCTTCTCCATGAATGAGCCTGAAAGCAGTAACATGAGGTTGAGCAAAAAGAACGAACCTACGCTGAACCGCAGCACTGATTGTCTGTACCCACCAAGAAATATCGGGGAAAATCTGTTGATCCCAACTCATGAGATGTATAGGGATATGGCTTTGCGGATCATACCAGCCATACGCAATAAACTCTCCGGCACTTGTTTCAACTTTCACAACTGCTGGTTCAGCCGGAAACAGAGTCCCCTTTTTACCATCAATCGCACCGCTGAACACCCATGGATGTCTACGAATTAATTGTTTTTCCTTCCCTTCTCGAATACGCACCTTGGGTACAGCAGGATGTTCAGGCATCTTGATTAACCTCTCTTCACATACTGTACTCACTCTTGACCGAGGAGGCAAGGCCAGAATACATCCAGTCACCGTGGAAGCATAAAAAAACCTGTACTCAACGGTACAGGCTACACCATAAGAATCCGATTTGTTACATAAGATCTTTAGGTTTACGTGCGGTATTACCACTCTTTTCGCAGTAGGCTACATGACGAAGCTTTCCATTCTCAAAAACAGACTTCATCTTGATTGCCCCACCCCAGCGACTGGTTAATACTCTTTCTCCACCACGACGGGCGTTCTTGGAAATTGCTCCTGCCATATAGGTATCCCTCCATTAACTACTTCACTAACTTTGCACACTATAACAAATCATGAATATTTCGTCAAAGGGATATAACGCTATCTGATAAAATATTGTCAAGCTTTGATTGATACTCTACACTGGATACATGGAAAAACGTCGTATTACGATTCGTAC
>CAZTUL010000068.1:0-10795 GCA_964616275.1 uncultured Spirochaetaceae bacterium
TAATCGTCTTCACGCATATCCTTCCTTCTCTTCTCTCATATCTCTGTCAAAAAACTAGCCATTCAGGCTTGCTCCCTTCGGTATCAACCTCGGAGCGCTCGACCGTTATAACAGATTTCAAAACGAAGTGTCAAGCCTCAGCCTCCACTATTTCCGTTTTTTGTCCGTTTCGGGTAAGAATCCTCGATTTTCAATTAAGAATGCAAGGTATTCTGCCTGAGCAACGTGGTGGATACTACCTGTTTTGTTCAAACTCGTCTAGGGGTTTTTCCTGAAAAACAGAAAAAACTTGCAAGTTTTACCATATTAACGAAGTATTCTCTCTCCTAGGTTCGATACTCTTACATAATTCATGCTTATCGACTCAGATGTGATAATGATCCATCACGAAAAATTGCTGTAACGTATGTAACAAAGGAGGCTAACGATGCAATCGCAGCTAACCCAAAAAAGAGAAATACCACAGGCTCTGCCCAAATAACCCAATCAAAATTTTCACTAAGACGGAGCGCAGAGACATATGCAATTCCGAATAATCCTGAAACCGCATACAGAACAGCTTTCATTTTCCCCCATATGTTTGCAGCAACGGCCTTTCCTGTCCCCATCATCAGCATCCGAAGAAATACTATAGAGAATTCTCTCCACATAATGATAACAAAGGTCCATACTGGCATAACGCCCACACCGATAAAACAGACAAAATATGTGAGCCTGCTAAAGGTGTCGGCAAAAGGATCAAGCACTTTACCTAAATCGGTAACCAACTTAAATCTTCTAGCAATTATGCCGTCAAGCAAATCAGAAAGTTCTGTCATTGCATATAAAAGCAGCAGAAGAATCACCGAAATCAGCTGAAGGGATTCACCAAACCACTCAGGTAGAAAGAATGCAATAAAAAAGAGTGGAGCCATCACTAACCTCGAAATGGTAAGCTTATTCGGTAAATTCATCTCAGTCTCTCCCTAAATATTTTTTTGTAAGGTAGGTGCGGAAATGCCTAGCATCAAGAGAGGCCCCTGTTGCCTTTTGCAGCAGGTCCTTTGGTGAATATATCGCACCATATTGCAGGACATGAGTATGCAGCCACTCTCGTATCGGTGAGAACTCTCCTGTGGAAACTACCGCATCTACATCAATTTCAGCTCGCATCACCTGAAGAAGCTGTGCACCATAGAGGTTCCCAAGAGCATATGTAGGAAAGTATCCCAATTCTCCCATTGACCAGTGCACATCCTGAAGCACACCTTCTCTATCGCTCGAAGGGCGTATGCCTAAAAGCCGATACATGGAATCGTTCCAAGCTTCAGGTAATTCCTTCACCGAAAGAGTTCCTGCAACTAATTGTTTCTCCAATTCAAATCGAAGGATGATATGGAGTCCATACGTAACCTCATCAGCATCGACTCGTATGCAGGTAGGCTTTACTTTATTTATTGCCCGATAGAACGTTTCACTATCAACTCCATCGAGTTGCAGTGGAAAAAGATGGTTCAATCGTGGATAGAATCGATTCCAAAAGGCCTTACTTCGCCCAATCATATTTTCCCACAATCTACTTTGACTCTCATGGAATGCTAATGAAGCCCCGTTAGCAAGACACGTACCTCGCGTACCATCATGAGAAGCGCCCATTTCGTATAATGCATGGCCAGCTTCATGTATAGATGAATACAAAGGGCTTGTCACACTCGGTTCAGAGTAGCGTGTAGTAATGCGAATATCATCTGCACCAAGACTAATTGTATAGGGATGAGTAGCAATACCGCTGATTCCGCGAGACCAATCAAATCCCATAGCATCGAGAATGGTTTTTGAAAACGATTCCTGCTTGTCTTGCGGGTAGGAGTTATAGAGGAACGAGTCCTGGACAGCTTCGTGAGCATCACCTAATTCGCTGAGAACTTCTTGAATACCGTGTTGCATCTCGGTAAAGAGAGCATCAACTTCAGCGGTTGTGGTTCCCGGCTCAAACACATCAAGCAATGAATCATAGAGTCCATTACCGTCACTATAGCGCTGGGCCTTCTCTTGCACCATTTCAATAATCTGAGCAAGTGTCGGCTCGTAGATAGAAAAATCATCTTCACTCCGTGCCTTTGCCCATACTTGATGTGCTCTTCCAGTAAGCTCTGAAAAACGCTGAACAAAGTCGGCATCGAGCTTACGGCCGCGAACCCAGGTTCTATAATAGTTTCTCACTATTCCTTTGGTACGATCATCGAGAGCGGCATGACCTTCAGGAGTATCTGCACTTGCCCCCAATAGAGTAAGCAGTTCGCCAACTTGATCAGATGTCGTAAGTTCATGCAGCCTTTTATCTAACAAGCCTAATTGTTTAGCACGCTCCTCTACACCAGCAGGAGGCACAACCTCCTGATCCCATACTAAAACACCGCTTATATGGGATAATAGGACAGCCTCCTTATCAATTGCTTCTAATCGCTGGAAAGCCTCTTCTTGTATCATCATATCCTCCAGAGCCTATCTATAGCGATTGCTTCGACGTCACACGCTCGTTAACAAGACTCACATAAGTTGTTAGATCAATACCGTTCTCCTGTTTCCCATCACGGTACCGAACGGATACAGATTCTGATTCCTGTTCCCGTTCACCTAGAATCAGCATATGTGGCACCTTATTATTTTGTGCCTTTCTAATCTTTGCATTCATTCTATCATCGCTATCATCGAGATATGCCCTGATTCCTGCCTTTTTTACTGTTTCCAAGACCCGCTTCCCGTATTCATTAAATGGTTCAGAAACAGGGATGATACAAACTTGTTCAGGGGCCAGCCATAAGGGGAATGCACCAGCAAAATGTTCTAAAAGTACGCCGAAGAACCGCTCTATGGAGCCAAGCAGGGCACGATGTATCATATACGGTCGTTTTTCAACGCCATCAGAGTCAACAAAAGTCATATTGAATCTTTCTGGCTCATTAAAATCAAACTGTATAGTAGATAACTGCCACTCCCTTCCAATGGCATCCTTAATCTTTAAATCAATCTTGGGACCATAAAAGGCTCCGCCACCTTCATCAATACCATACGATAACCCTTCAGCCTCAATCGCTTGTTTAAGAGATTCAGTTGCTGCATCCCAACGTTCAGGTTCTCCAACACTTTTTTCAGGTCGAGTAGAAAGATACGCTTCAATCTCCTCAAACCCGAAAGAACGAAGCATAAAGAGGGAAAACCTGAGAACTTCACGAATTTCACTTTCCATCTGCTCTGGTGTACAGAAAATGTGGGCATCATCTTGTGTAAATCCCCGTACACGCAGCAGACCATGAAGAGCTCCTGCCTTTTCGTACCGATATACCGTACCTAGTTCAGCCCATCGGAAAGGAAGTTCCCGATATGAGTGCTTTGAATTCTTGTAAATCATGATATGGAATGGACAGTTCATTGGTTTTGCGTAGTAATCGGCCTTATCCATCTCCATTGATGAGTACATGCTTTCCTTATAAAACCCAAGATGTCCAGAGGTCTCCCACAACCATGCTTTTCCTACATGTGGTGTGTATACCATTTCATACCCGTTGGCATAATGCTGATCTTTCCAGAAGTTCTCAATTGCCATACGAATCCGTGCTCCACGAGGATGCCAATATACTAACCCTGGCCCTGCCTCTTCATGGAAGCTGAAGAGATCCAACTCTTTTCCAAGACGACGGTGATCACGCTTTTCAATTTCCGCAAGCTTCTGTAAGTAGAGACGTAAATCTTTTGGATTATCCCATGCAGTTGCATAAATGCGGGTAAGCATTGGATTCGTCTCTTTCCCTCGCCAGTAGGCCCCAGCTGTATTCAACAACTTAAAAGATTCAGGATTTAGCTCTTTAGTTGATGATACGTGCGGACCACGACAAAGATCGGTAAAACCTCCCTGATTGTAGAGCGAAACCTCTTCATCCTCTGGAATGGCACGAATCAACTCTTGCTTATACACTTGATCGGCAAAGAGTTTCTTTGCTTCATCTCGAGAGACAACAATTCTCTTAAATTCCTTGTCTTCCTTGATAATAGCCTTCATTCGTTCTGTAATTTCGTTAAGATCATCTTCTGTAAGAGCTCTTGGTAGATCAAAATCATAATAGAATCCATTTTCAATAGAGGGACCAATCGCAATTTGTGCTTTTGGGAACATCTGCAATACGGCTTCAGCCATCACGTGGGACATTGAGTGTCTCACTCGATCCAATCTATCATGGGTATGTTCTTTTTGTGCCATACATTCTCCTTTGTGCCACAAGGGCATCCACTATATACCTATAAAAAACGCCCCCATAATCTCCTCCCACCAACACATACCATTACTGGCACGTTCCTTGGTAAGGACGAGAACATGGAGGCCATGTTTCCGCGGTTCCACCTTACTTCCTGCAACAACTCTACTACGCTGTTACAAGCACTCATTCATCCCCACTGCACAGGGGCCAGCGGTAGGCCTACAAGCTATACATTCGACCTACGGCTCAGGAGTGGTGTTCACCGGGTGCTGCCAGATGCCTCTCACCCAACCGCACATGCGGAAGTGCATCCTCTCACAGACAACAGGAACCAGCTACTCGTCTCCCTCATCGCCACTAAGTTAATAGTGTGTATGATTTCAATTTATGTCAAGCATCCGGGTAAATTCGACTTACAATCTGAGCAGCCTTTTTAAGAAATTCGACATCTTCTGAGGAAAATCGATTTACTTGCGGGCTGTCGACATCGAGCACGCCATGAATTATCGAACCAGCTTCAAGCGGAACCACAACTTCACTTCTACTTGCTGCATCACAGGCAATGTGTCCAGGGAACTGACGCACATCAGGTACTACCATCACCTGTTTCTCTTTCCATGCTGTACCACAAACCCCTTTACCAAATGCGATGGTCGTACAAGCAGGACCTCCTTGAAACGGTCCCAAAACAAGCTCTGGAGAGCCCTTTTCTTCATCTACAAGGTAAAACCCAAGCCAGTTGATGGAGGGTAAGCAAGCAGCAAGAAGTGCACTTGCATTTGCAAGTGAGGATATACGTCCTAAGAGGGAGGAATCGTTATACTCCAGCAATGCTTCAAGTTGTACAAGTGCAACATTATATGATAATTGTTGGTCACTTCCCCTTTGGTTACGAACCATCCTAATTGCCCCCTAATGGTTTTGCTCCCACTGTAGCGATATTAACGCCTCGACGCAAGCGTTGTGCAATTTTCGGATTAACCAGCACCCCAGGGCCGGCAAGGCACCCACCTTCACAACACATGACTTCAATCAAGTTTGCCTCTGGTGGTCGTTTTGTCCAAGTCTTCATTATTCGAACAGTTTTTTTATCGATTCCCTCAATATGCATCGTACTAATTGGACTCCTTGAACGTCTTACAACGGAACGTGCTACTCCTTGCGGCAGAGCAAATTCTCGACAATCGGCAAACTGCGCGGAATCAATAGGTTCGGGAGCCGCTGGCATCTCTTTTATGTCGATATCGCGTGCGACGAACAGAGAAGCGAGTTCAGCAAATGTAATTACTGCATCAATAGATGCAATTTGTGCTGCCTCCACCTTCTTCGCTAGACACGGTCCTATAAATATTAATTTTGCATCAGGTCTCTGCTCGATACATAAATCTGCAGTATAGGCCATGGGTGAAAGAGCCTTAGAACGGTACTCAGAAAGTGTATCAACATGCTTATCTACCAGTTGCATATAGGCGGGACAGCAACTTGTGGTCATGAAAGGAGCTCCAGCAGTAAGTCGTTCCTGAATTTCGTGAGCTTCGTGTTCCGCAGTTATGTGAGCCCCCTGTGCGACCTCTACTACATCACTAAATCCAAGAGCAAGTAGCCCTGAAATTATTTGCGATAATGACCCCGGAAACTGACCCTCAATAGCAGGTGCTATCATCGCAACGACTTCATCTTTTTCAGATAACATCTTGGCTACCTGCAAAAGTGCACTCCTTTCCGCAATTGCCCCAAATGGACACGAACGGGAACAATGCCCACAATGAATACACTTATCACGATCAATTTCTACAACCCCTCGAGCATTCTTATGAATAGCATCGACTGGACACGCTGCTTCACAGGGTACCGGAACATGAATTACCGCATGAAACGGACAAACATCGAGACACTTCCCACAGTTGATGCATCGATCTTCGTTAATTTTTGCTCGTCCATTAATAAAAACGATAGCCTCTTTTGGACAGTTGGCCATACAAGGGCGTGCAAAACAACCTCTACAGGAATCAGTAATTATATATTGTTCATCTGGACAACTACCACAACCTGGAGTAATGGTAGTGAGTGTAGGGAGAATAGATGGTGTTTCCTCTAAAGCCTCTTTCACGTACATCTCCAATGTCTTAAATTCATCGTCATCATCCACGATATCCACACCTAATAGTGCCATAATCCGATATCTGACCATAGCTCGTTCCTTATATACACAGCACCGGTTTGGTTCTCTATCTCTTGGTATGATTTTTATGGGCAGCGTATTCACAACAGATTCAAGATTTCCTGCGAAGAAAGCCTTCAATACTTCAGAATCAATCCTTCGCTTCATAAGTGTGTATTGATTATTAATTTCAAGCATTGGCAGCCTCCTCAATCAATTCAGCGAGTCTCTTTTGAGTCACATTCGGATACACAATTCCTGCAACCTCAACAAAGGGAGCTTTCCAATGGGGATCGTCAGTCTTGCATTGAACTAGACAAGAAGAGCCTTCAATATCGCAAGAATCAAGTAGTTGGGGATCAAGAAAATCTTCATATAACAACAAGTCAGCACCACCCTGAACAAAACAGGCAGTTCCCACACAAATTCGCACCTTAATTTTTTTCCGTGCCATATATAGCCTCCCAGACTTTCTTTAATCATATGTATTCAAGTATAGTCTCTTTTAAATAGACTTGCTCTAAAGCCTGTCTCATTCTGCTTATGATAGTTCTCCGAATCCCAATTTCTACAGGTATGTTTGGATCCTGATGTGCCTCATTTATTTTAGTTCCCACAATAAAAAATACCTGGTCGCTATCGTGAAGCAGAGAAACATAGCGTCTCACTGCATCGTTTGGCATAGTATGAAGTGGGGTCTTTTCTTCCAATGCAGCAGCTACCTTTCCCAACGTGAGCATTCCTTCTGTTACCAGATCAATTCCATCCATTGTTGAGGCAGGCGGAACTCCCGCTGACCAGGAGGAGAGATCAACAGAAACTTTTTTCCCCAGCACTCTCGAGACAATCTGTGCAGTAGTCCCTCCCGATACAATCTTCTTCCCATCAAACTGTTCTATGGTACGTGCAAGGTTATTATCTCTCTCTTTTGTATATGGAGGACCGGTTACCACAAGGGTTCTTCTTGGCCGACGAACATACACTACTGCACATGTGATATCATCCTTTGCTGAATAGCTATCTAATGCATAGGCTTTTCTCACAATAGCAGCAGAAAGTTCTCGTGAAGAGATATGAGGATTTTTCATGATGATGTCGGAAATGAATTGACTTACTCCTGCGGTTCTCCAACCAAGGGGAAAACTTTTCCCCATACCTGATTGAGTTACACCATCAGTGAACATAACAAGACGATCGCCCATTCCCAGTCTAAAAGATGATTGCCGAACTACCTCCTCTTTAAAAGCCCCGTCTCTATGGAGATTAATTGTATTTACGTCAAGAACCTGTTTCTCTGCATCAGAAAAGTGTAGTGCTGGAGGATTATCATATTCAATTAGCTGAACATCAATTTGATTTTCCTGAGCAAATCGGATATCGGCAATGGTGAATGTAGAGTAACTGATTTTCCGTTCATTACATACTGGGAGCGTATTCATGATAATTTTTGCCGATTTCGTTAAATGCATAGGGCTAAAAGAGAGTTTATGAGCCATATGTGCAGTCAGAGTTGCGAGCACATTTGCTTTTACCCCACTCCCCAATCCATCGGACAACGTACAGACAATCTGATTGGATTCAGAATGTTTAGATTGAAGAAATACATCCCCACCAATTTTTTGTCCCGATTTATAGGTCTGGTGATAATCTACATCAATAAAAATATCTTTCACAAATATGACCTCTGATCGGAATCAGGGAGGAAACCATCACTTGAGCCTCCGTTTGGGACTTGGAATGCGTCAACTAATGAGTTTAACATAATCTCTGTCTCTGCAGCGTTTTCACCAAGAAGCGAAGCTATCTGCTGTACCGTCTCTAAACTTTTTTGGATTACAGCATCTGCTTTTTTCACTACGGTCTCTCTTCGAATAGTTGGAGTAGTAATATCCTGAAACATCGCCCCAACGAGACGATGATTCTCAATGGTGAAGAAAGTCACTTTCAGGAATTTCCCCTTATAGTGAAGACGATACTGTCCCGAGCACCCGGGATTATCAAATTGTTGTGAAAATTCTCCATGAAAGGGAACAAACCGCTTGAGAGGGAGCCCTACGACACGTTCAACGGCAACTTCCCCCAGTTCGCCGTCGAGATCGGCAAAGAGCATCAAAAACGAACTATTGCAATCTGCTATGTTCAAATCATTATCGACAATAACGACACCCATGGGTAAGGTTCGAAGCAGTACATCAATTTTACTCTGTGCAAGTTTACGCATTTTTGTTACACACATTTCCGGTTCAGCCATTCCCTCAAGATATGCAGTAGCCATATCTCGACACGAATTATACCCACACCCACCACAATTCAGTTCATCGGCAGGATCACTCTTACCTAAGGAAATAAGTGCCTGTGAAATGCTTTCTTCTGTGGCAAATGGTGTTACATGTAACAAAGTGCTCGTAGCTGGATTATGCCTAGTATATGGGGTATGAAGAAGTGCATATCCATTTAGGATAATCTGTTCAACAAAATCTTTTGGAGGAGTAAATAACAATTCAGAGCTACGCAGTCTCGTAAGTGTGAATCGTGAGGTAGAAGTCTTACTTACTGCTGAAGATCGAAAGTGAGACTTGCCTGGACCATTAATGCAACCGCCCTCACAATTCAATAATTCTAAGAACGGTATTGATTCTTGTGATATGTCCTGTCGTGCATGAGTCTGTAAATCATTGAGTGTTTCCATAACGTATCCCACACCCGATACTGAAACAGCCAGATCTTGAAACACCTGTTTGCCAATGCCAAACGATGCCACCATTCCTCCCTCTATAGGGTATAAAGTACTCTCTCCTGCACATGCAGGTATCATAGAACCTACTGTATGCTCATTCACATCCGTTTCCTGTATATGATTCAGATCAATGTTCTCATCTATAAACCAATTTCGTAATTCCCTAAATGTAAGGGCTACATCAGGAAACCCGGGATTCTGGTCTGCCTCCACTTTTTTAGCGATACACGGTCCCACAAAGACAATCCCAATATCGTCTCCATAGAGGTGACGTAAATAGGCACTGTGACATTGTAAAGGCGAAGGTATAGGTGAAAGTTTATCAATGAGTTCTGGATGATATCTATAAACTAGTTCTACAACCGAAGGGCAAGCTGTAGAGATATAGGAATACTCACCATGCCTCTGGAGATGGAAATCAATTGCTGCAGAGACTAAAGCAGCTCCGATTGCCGTCTCAGAGATATCGCTGAATCCAAGAGAACGGAGAGCTACGAGTACGGCTTCGGGTGTGTTTGAAAATTCAGAGGCATATGAGGGGGCAAGTGAAACGATAACTCGCTTTCGCGTTCGTATAAGGTTACGTGCTACCATTACATCGTCGCGAATCTTCTTTGCATGAGAAGGACAGGTATCAACGCACCGACCACACGAGATACAACGATCTCGTATCACCACTGCCCGAGCATCTTTTACCTGTATTGATTTCACAGGACAAGCACGAACACACTTATAACAGTCCCTGCATTCGGTAAGTTCTGTATAGATAGGATAGAGTTTAGGATTTCCATTACCCATAGCATGGTTCCTTTCCCTGTAATGCAGCCTCAATGAGAATTACCACAGTCTCTGGGCGAACATGCTTATGCAGTACGCCTCCAATTCTTATATTTGGCCCTTCAGAGCAGGTACTTAGACAAAGATGCCCCGACAGTTTTACTTGATCAGTGAGTTTATTTGATTCAAGATAGGCCTCGATATGCTCAAGTGCCTGAGCATTTCCCCTAGCAAAACATGAGCTTCCCATACACAATTCCACTTCCAATATATTCATGCCAATAAGATATATAATTATCGATATGTTGTCAATTAATATCCCCAGCTGAATAATTATTTTTAAACAACTGGGGTATATTGTATGAATATTATGCTATTGGTCACATTAATTTGCTATAATTCGTCATTATTCCCACATCTGTCAGATAATCGATTGCACTTTGCCGACAACACAGCAAAACTGGTTGCCAAATCGGTTCTCTGTAAGACCACATTCGAAGGGAGACGAAGATCTTTAGGAGCAAAGTTCCAAATTGCCCGAATGCCGGCATCGACCAAAGTATCGGCAACTTCTTGAGCTGCTTCAGCAGGAACCGTGATTACCGCAATATGTATATGATGTTCAGTAACAAAATTTTTTACATCGTCCATGGGGTATACGACCGTTTTCCCAATAGGCCGGCCAAATTTTTCAGAGTCCTTGTCGAATGCAGCAACTATACTCAAACCATAGCTTGCGAATCCTTCGTATCGAGATAGAGCGACACCCAAGTGCCCTGCCCCAATAAGAATTGCATCGGTCGCAGTGTCCCATCCTAGATTCTGCACAATAGCATTGATAAGTGCATCAATTTCAAATCCAACCTTAGGCTTTCCCTCTACACC
>CAZTUL010000069.1:0-10716 GCA_964616275.1 uncultured Spirochaetaceae bacterium
TCTGTATCGGTATTACACCCGATTATCAACAAGAGCATTGCAGCTAGTAGTGTTGAAATTATGTAAAATGAAACATGCTTTTTCATAGAACTCTCCTAGTTGCTTCTATACGACACAGACAACGTTATAGGCATAAAGCCAGCTAGCGTTGTATCCATATAATTTCCATATCCCTGCCAATAAATCTCGGGAATAAGCTGTAAACCTGCACTCAGGGTAATTCCCCAATCTTCTCGGAAATACCAGCTGAATCCAGCCTCAGCGGAGGCATATAAACTCAGAAAACTGGTATCTACAAGGGAATTGTACGAATTATAGGCAAAACCAAGACCAATACTCAGCGGCACTTCAAAAGTCCCTTGAATTGGAATGTAGGTAAGCTTTGCCTGAAACGGAACCGAAGTAAATAAATCCTCTCCAATATCGGAGGAAAAAATGTATCCCAGTTCTCCACCAAGAGCCAACGTACTAGAAAGAAATCCCTGATACCTGATTGAACCGTAACCGCCAACATACATACGCATATCTTCCGGGAAACTCACTAGCGGCTCCGGTTGATTTGGCTGATATAAAAATGTAGGAATAATTGGACCAAGTCTAAAGGTGAACATCTGACTTCCCATACCGTATTGCCGAATTGGCGATGAGGTTTCATCCTGAGCCAAAAGCATACTTGGGAACATAATACATAGGAGCAATACAATCAGAATTTTCTTCATTACCATTTTATCTCCTAGACAATTTTCTAAAATATACCCAATCATATCCTATCGTTACACTTTTGAAAACCATTGACAGGGGGATATCCTAGAGCAGTACACACTATTGCATATATTTGGTATAAACAAAGAGAAGAACGATAAACCGATTTCTACATAATTCAGGAGTGTCCATGGTAATCTTATCTGGAAAAGAAGTATCAGCTCAAGTGAAATCCGAAGTACAAGCATCGTGCCGGGAGTTTGTATCTCGCACAGGAAGAACTCCGTGTCTTGCCGTAGTTCTTGTAGGAGATGATGCTGCCAGTGCAACATATGTAGCTAGTAAGGGTAGAGCTTGTGAAGAAGTGGGATTTACTCATCAAGATCACATGCTTCCTGACGATACTAGTGAAACAGCTCTTCTCTCACTTATTAAAACACTCAATGAAGATGATCATATTGATGGTATCCTTGTTCAGCTCCCGTTGCCGAAACACATCTCAGAAAAGAATATCATTCAAACAATACGAAATGATAAAGATGTGGATGGATTACACCCTACGAATATGGGGAATTTACTCGCAGGGGAGGCCTCATTTGTTGCATGTACTCCTGCCGGTATTATGCGTATTCTTGATTACTATGCGATTGATACTGAAGGTAAAGAGGTCGTGATCATTGGACGGAGTAATATTGTAGGAAAACCGATGGCTGCGTTACTCATGCAAAAAGGACGAGATGCCACTGTGACACTCTGCCATAGCAAAACAAAGAATATTGCTCTACATACAAAACGAGCAGACATTCTTATTGCTGCTTTAGGGAAAGCTCAAGTGATTACTGAAGATATGATTAAACCTGGAGCTGTAGTAATTGATGTTGGGATTAATCGAGTAGAGGATAGCTCTAAAAAACGGGGATATAGGCTCGTTGGAGATGTTGATTATCCTCATATTGCTCCCCACTGTTCGGCAATTACTCCTGTCCCTGGTGGTGTTGGGCCCATGACAATTGCGATGCTCATGGAAAACACTCTTAAAGCGGCTGAATTGCATCATTGAAGGAGTTACGTATCACATGAATCATAAAACCACACCTAAACACACCAGCTACTGGTTAGAAACATATGGCTGTCAGATGAATACGGCAGAATCCAATGCTTTGGAAATCGCACTCCAAGCTGCTGGAATGAAACCTGCAGCAAGTGCTGAAGAAGCCGATTGTGCAATTTTAAATACCTGTAGTGTACGAAAAACAGCAGAAAATAGAATTTGGGGAAGAATTGGTTTTTTTCAGCATCTAAAGCAATCAAGACCGCTTACTTTGGTCGTAACCGGATGTATGGCAGAGCGGCTCGGGGATGAGTTTTTACAAGATGCTCCTGCTGTTGACCATGTTATGGGTACGAACGATAAGCAACGTATTGCTGCATTACTTTCGGGAGGAAGTGATGATCGTGAAATTGCGTATACCTTTACTGAAAGCTATTATAAAGAGGGTGATGTAAAATCTTATATCCCAATTATGAACGGATGCAATAATTTCTGTGCTTACTGCATAGTTCCCTATGTTCGAGGGAGAGAAGTATCACGAGATCCACAATCTATTTATGATGAAGTGGCAAGACTTGAAGATGCAGGAGTGAAAGAAATCACTCTTCTCGGACAAAATGTAAATTCTTATGATTATATGGAGCAGGGCAAGCGAATTCGATATCCTGACCTATTGGAAGAAATTGCACATCGCGTTTCATCTATTCGATGGATTAGATTCGATAGTCCGCATCCTAAGGATTTTTCACAAGAGCTTATTGATGTAATCGCTCAGTATCCTACGATAGCAAAACATCTCCATGTGCCTATGCAAAGTGGATCGAATCACATTCTCTCGCTTATGAATAGACGGTATACACGGGAACGATTCTTAGAACTCATTTCATGTTTGCGAACGAAAATACCGGGAATTACCTTTACCACTGACGTTATGGTGGGGTTCCCCGGTGAAACAGAGCAGGATTTTGCTGATACACTCTCAATCATGAAAGAAATACAATTTTTAGAAGCCTTTATGTACTATTTCAATCCTAGAGAGGGTACAAAGGCCGTTTCAATGCCAGATCAAATTCCTCCTGAATTACGAATGGCTCGATTACAGGAACTGATTAGTATGCAGCGATCAATATCACATGAACAAAAACTACAGAGATGTACGGGTACTACAACTGTCCTTGTTGAACAGATATCCAAAAAAAACAAGGAAGCGTATCTTGGTCGTAACGAGCATGATGAAATGGTTGTATTCAAACCAAATGGTCCTGTTTCTATAGGTGATTTTATTCCTGTAACTTTAGAAACACTCATTGGTAATACATTCTCTGGCTCACCGATTATTGAAAGGTAAAAAGGAAGAGTTCCGTGGTTTCGTCTCTCATACAACTCATACAATCATCTCAGAAGACAACTGTGTTTACTGGTGCTGGAGTGTCTACCTTAAGTGGAATTCGAGATTTCCGTGGTACAGGTGGATTTTATACCTCAGATTGGCATGGAATGAGTGTTGAAGATCTGCTTTCACTTGAGATTTTTCACAGAGATCCATCATTGTTTTATGGCTGGGCACGTGAATTTCTCTACCGACTTGATGATTTTTCACCTTCGATTGTACATACCCTGTTATCACATATGGAAAGTCTTGGTTTAATTGAGGGAGTATATACACAAAATATTGACATGCTGCATCAGAAGGGTGGGAGCAAGCATGTTTGGGAAATTCATGGTAGTCCTGCATCACACACCTGCATGAATTGTGGAGCAAAATATCCCTATAGTGCGGTAGTTTCTCCTGTTATTGCTGGAGAAGTCCCCACCTGTGCTCTCTGCTGTGGAATTCTAAAACCCGATATTGTCTTTTATGGAGAGATGCTGCCGAGTACATTGCTCGACAAAGCATATCGCGATATGGCAGCTTCTGATTTAGTGCTCGTTTTAGGAAGCAGTCTTACTGTGCAGCCAGCAGCTTCCCTTCCCATGGCTACCTATTACCATGGGGGGAAGATTGTTATAATTAATTCACAGGAAACGCCATTAGATAAGTACGCTAAAATAAGACTTTTCGACTTGAAAACAGCATGTGAAGAGCTTGAAGATTGGCTCTCAACCTATCAGGTTATTGAGTGATATCCCATATCTTGTAAAATGCTTACGAGTGTCTGTAAACGTTCACTGATCAATTCATCGTTTTTCGATAATTCATCTGCAAAAAGTTTTATATCGGTATCAATCAATTCATTATGAGTCGCAATATCAACAGACATAGCATCACCTTGTAATCCTATGCGATCAACACGAGGTTGTTCAGGATTATATAATTTCTCATACCGATATGCATCAGCAAAGTACTGTTTAGACCGAGCTATTAGAATTGCAAGGTCTAAAACACGATGCAATGGAAGCTCTTCAGATTGTCTAGACCATTTTCCTCCGGTATGACGCCAGACTTTTGCTGAAATCTCCATTGAACCTCTATCATTCCATTGTGCAAGACCGAGAGAAAGACCTTTAGCGTCAGAATTATAAGCCTTACGTCCATCTATCTGCTCGTAATTTTCAACAACTACCACAGGTTTATGTTTAAGTGTTGTAGGTATGTTCATTGTATTCCTCCAATACCGTATCAATATCTGAATTACTATCACACTTTGCAATATTAGTAAATTACTATATTAGTAATTTACTAATATTTCTTTAGAAAGAAGAACCAAAGTATGTTAGTAAAAAAAACCGTGGATAAACCACGGTTACTGATCCTCTGGAACAAAATTTTTCTTTCTCCGTTTTCGCACTGCATCACTCAACAGGAACTCAATTTGTCCATTTATTGAACGAAAATCATCCTCGGCCCAATGTGCAAGTTCTTCCCATAATGAGTTTGAAATACGAAGTAGAATCTGTTTTTTCTCTTTATCCTTTTGTTCCATTAAATCATCCTAGCCTAGTAAATTGATCCACTATTCACAATCGGTTGAGCATCTTTATTACCACAGAGTACTACAAGAAGATTACTAACCATTGCAGCTTTTCTTTCCTCATCAAGATCTACAACATTATTCTTACTGAGTTGTTCCAAAGCCATTTCAACCATGCCGACAGCACCTTCAACAATCATTTGTCGAGCTGCGATTATAGCAGTAGCTTGTTGTCTCTGAAGCATAGCCGCAGCTATCTCAGGGGCATAAGATAGATGCGTAATTCGTGCTTCCAGAATCTCCAACCCAGAAATATCCACCTTCTCTTGAATAGCGTCTTTTAATCGACTTGCAACCTCAAGACTGCTTCCTCGCAATGATTTCTCTCCTTCATCATCACTTGCATCATACGGATATTCACGAACAATATTTCGCAATGCAGAGTCACACTGTATGGAAAGATACTCTACGTAGTTATCTACATTGAATACTGCTTTAGCTGTATTCACTACCTTCCATATCACAACAATTCCAATGATAATAGGATTACCTAGAGCATCATTCACTTTCTGTTTTTCATTATTCAACGTCATTGCCTTAAGCGATATTTTTTTATTAGGCAGTGAAATATTGATAGATGTATACTTGTCTAATCCCTCTTTCTTTTCTTGCATTCCTCCTGTATGACCATCACTCTTAGCAACTGGATTAACTCCACTCACAAAAGGATGCACAAAATAGAAGCCTTCACCACTGAGGGTTCCATAGTAACGTCCGAAGAGGGTTAGTACGAGTGCTTCATTGGGTTTAAGAATTTTCAGCCCCATATACAATATAGGCCCCACAATAAAACCGTAAAGAGCTCCAACTACAATCACAATCACACGTAATGCCATTGCCCATGAATCAGCTATTGGTGTTACTCCAATGATAAACAATGCGATTGTAATAAGTATGAGGAGACTATTGAGTAAGAGAAACATCATTCCATTGAGACTCTTTGCTGGTCTTTCTTCCAATTGGAATCTTTTTTCATCTGCTTGTATGGAATTTTCCATTGACAACCTCCAAAATATCTATATGATATCAATGTGATATTATTATGAATGTTCATAGAAGTCAACTAGATAAAAATATTAGCGTGTATGAGGTTGTATGAGAAAATATTTTATTCTACTCCTTGCTCTGTTACTCATCATGGGATGCTCTCAATCAGAAATACCTATTGAAGATGGATATTGGGAAGGAATCGTAACGATAAAAGACTCAAAATTCTTCATCTACCTCACCGCAAAAGATAATCAGTTATTTTTGGCAATCCCGGAACAACTCATTTCAGATGTACCAGTAGAGGATTTACGTGTTTCAGATGAAGAATTATCGTTTTCCCTACAACTCGGAACAGCAACTTTGCGATTTGTTCTGTTTCCTCAACAGAACGGCTTTGATGGAAAAGTACTCTATAATACAACAAGTGGTACTGTCATGTTACGTGAGGGTAGATATACAGTTGAACACAGGAAACTGGAAGCACCGGAACGATTAGGTTCCCAAGTATCCATAACTACACCACGAGCTACTCTGTATGGCACTTATCTTGCTCCTACTGGATCAGGGCCATTTCCAACATTACTTTTTGTTCAAGGTTCAGGACCCACCGATCGAGATGGAAATTCTGAATTGATAGTTGAGAGTAATGATAATCTCTGGCATCTCGCTCATGAGTTACGAGATGCTGGAATTGCAACAGTCCGATACGATAAATTTGCTGTTGGCACTAGTATGCCTGAACAATTAGACAGTGTTAAGGATACCGATTTCGATGATTTTGTATCAGATGCTGTACAATGGCTTGAATATATAAAAGAGCAACTTCCTTACACTGAAATAGGTATTTTAGGACACTCTGAAGGATCCCTTGTTGCACTGCTTGCATCACAACAGACACCAGTTGACTATGTAATTTCTGTTGCTGGAAATGGAGATCCCATAGCTAACCAGATGATTAAACAAGTCTCTCGCATAAATGAAGAGGCAGGACAAATATTAAAGAAACGATTAGATGAAATTAAAAATTCCCAATATGCTGAGACCGGAAATGTATATGTTGATACCTTTATCCCTCTGGGAAGTGAGAAGTATTTACAATCCTGGATGGCATATAATCCTTCAGATGTGTTAAGAAACACGCAAGTTCCTGTGCTGGTAACTTGGGGGAGCAGGGACGAACGGTTTGCAGGTGCCGACGATCTTTTTGAACAATCTGGAGTTCCCCAACAAGTTATTTTTGCCGAAATTCCCAATATGGGACATATGCTCCGATACGCAGAGAATGATATCGACTTAAAAAAATCGTATAGTGATCGAACCATGCCATTACATCCACAGTTTCTAGAAACTGTAATCTCTTTTATCCTACAATATAGTACTACGGGGGGTGCTCAATGATTACCCAGGAAATGATTTTACTTGTTATTCCATTGGTACTTTTAGAAATATTTTTAAAGGTACTCTGTTTTCGTGATTGGTTGCACAGAGAACAATTTAATGGAATCTCAAAAATTGGATGGTTATGTATCTTCCTTTTCATAAATCTGCTTGGTCCACTTGCTTATCTTATATATGGGAGGAAAACAGATGGCAATTATTAATATTTCTCATGTTTCAAAGCAATACGGAAAAATTCATGCACTCAAAGATGTTTCACTACAGGTAGAAAAAGGAACTGTATTTGGTTTTCTTGGACCAAATGGAGCTGGGAAAACAACATTGATACGTGTTCTCACTGGATTAATCACTCCTTCTTCTGGAAACTGTTTCATAGATTCAGAACCCATAACAACCTCAAATAAACAAAAAATTGGGTATCTGGCTCAACAACCTACGTACTATCCGTGGATGACTGCAAGAGAATTACTCTATTTGTCGGGAAGACTTTACGGCATGGAGAAGCAGAATCTGAACAAGAATATTACTCGTATGTTAGAAATATGTGGTATTACCGATGCCGCCGAAAGACGTATTGGTGGATTTTCTGGAGGAATGAAACAACGATTAGGTATTGCTCAAGCAATTCTACATAATCCTCAAGTAGTTTTTCTCGATGAACCCGTTTCTGCCCTCGATCCGCAAGGAAGAAAAGAGGTGTTGCAGCTAATAAAATCACTGAGTGAGCAAACGACTATTTTTATGTCTTCTCACATTCTCGACGATGTACAACGTGTTTGTGATGAAGTTGCTATTATTAGAGATGGTACCATTCGTATTCATGAGAAAACAAAAACATTGCTTCAGACGCACGCCCAGAGTGTGGTTGAGTGTGAATTCAATCAAAATCAAGATGCAGTAGGATTTAAAAACGAGTTACAGCTTCACAATATTCATGCCTCAGTATCTCATAGTAAGGTTATCATGAATAATTCCACCTATGAATTACATCAGAAGCAGATATTTTCAATCCTGGCTAAATCCCAGTGGGAACTACTACGTTTGGAACATCAGGAAGCAACATTAGAAGATGTGTTTATGCTTCATATGCAGGGAGGAAAATCATGAACATTGACATAATTATACTGCTCTCTAAGGAATGGAAAGAATCCATTCGTACCTCACGATTACTTATATGGGTTGTTGTTTGTATGTTCTTCGGCATCCTTTCTCCTCTTACTGCATACTTCCTTCCCGATATACTCACATATGTAGGCGCAACACAAAATGTCCTGATATCTGTGGGAAACATCACCTACAACGATGCACTGGAACAGTATATTAAGAATTTTACGCAGATTGGAACGTTGGTAATAATTATTATACATATGGGACGTGTTTCATCAGAAAAAATGGATGGAACTATACAGTTTTTATTTTCACGACCAATTAGTAGATTTTCTCTGCTCACTGCAAAAATCGGAGCATTGAAAATCGAAGTCTGTATAGGACAGGTAATGGCAATGATCTGTATGGCATTGTACAGCATATACCTGTTTCCCGATTTTCCCATTGGAAAATTTGTAATAGCGAATATCTTTCTCTATATCTATTTCCTTACAATAGGTGTTATCACCATTTCATTTTCTGCCTTAGTAAAAAGACCAGTCTTAGCTGCAGTAGGAGCAATTGCTGTCTGGTTAGGAGGGTCAATTTTCGGTGTTGTTGATTCTCTTGGTGATTACTCTTTTACAAAAGCAGGTGAACAGGTAGTTCAAATAGTTGAAGGCTTCCCGGTTCAATGGAAGCCTTCGATAGGAGCAATTGTTCTTATGGTATGTATGGTTACTATTGCATGGTTGCGTTTCTCACGTTGGGAACCGAGTAACTAGCTCAATCAATCAGAACTAAACAATCTACTTTGAATACAATTCTACTATTGCTCGTTCGGATACTTCAAAATCAATATCTGAACGGGTAGGCAGACCCTCAATTTTAGCAGAAAACTGGTCTTCATTAAAAGAAATCCATGAAGGCAGTGAACGGTTCATGGAAAACTTTCTTTCCATAACTGCTTGTCGAATTGAAGGTCTAATAGTAATTACTTCTCCAACAGAGACTTCATATGATGGTATATCGACTCTTTTACCATCAATAAGAATATGACCATGATTGACTATTTGTCGTGCCTGAATTCTTGTTGCAGCAAGACCGAGGCGAAAAATTACATTATCGAGTCTTTGTTCCATGAGACGTAAGAGGTTTTCGCCAGTCATGCCGCTCATCTTCTCTGCTCGTTCATATGCACGTCGAAATTGACGTTCTAGCACTCCATAAACAAATCGAACCTTCTGCTTTTCACGAAGCTGAATCCCATATTCACTAATTTTCCTTCTTGACTTCTTCGCACGACGTATACTTGGTTTATGTGTGTAACCAAGTACTATTGGATTTATACCGAGATAATTACACCGTTTGAACACTGGTGTTCTTGCTATTGCCATAGGTTTTAAACCACCTTTACATTATAATATATTAGCCATCGCTAACTTAGTATTTTGTAATAACAAATTTTGTTATTAATTTCAATACATACAGTAGACTTTTTCTTGTACGCATTGATAAAATGTTAGTATAATGCAACACTTTACAAAATTAATAAAATAAAAATTTTCAATTGTTTAGCTAATTAAAGGATGCTAGAGTAAAGCAGTAAAGGGATATATTGCCTAGAGGAGGAATACTATGAAGATAGAAGGAAGATGGACTATATGTACAATTCTCTTATTAATAATCATGACTGCTTCACTTTTTGCAACTACTGGAGAGGGTAGTGCAACACTTGGTGGTGTAAATGGTTATGTGGTCCTTCCCAGTGCTATTCCTGTTAAAAGTACACAAGAAAGTGCATCGATTACTACAGGATACAATGCTGTTTTAGAATTCCCTCTCACCTTTAGTCATATACCTTACATTCAATTTGGTTTTAAGGAAGATTTTGAAGTCTCGCTTGCTGTGGATATTGCTGAATCTGCAGATTTACTGCTTAACGCCAAATGGCGGTTTATAGAAAAGGAAACTACTTCGATCACGTTTGGCGTAAATGGGCAGATGCATGATATTGGTAAAGATCCGCTTCTGTTTGCTGCACAAACCTACATTGCCACGTCATTTTCTTCGAATTTTATTGATCTTCCATCAAAAACAACTATTCTCATTGGATACACTGTTAAAGACAACATGAACACAGATATTGACTTTGGCATGGGATTTCAAGCACCTCTTTGGGAGAAAGTATTTAAAGGTAAAGTTGATTTCCTTATAGATTTTGGGAATGTCTCGTATAGTGCCTATCCTGGGGCTGGAAAGGCGGAAAATCGAGGTATGTTGAATGTCGGCATGAAGTTATTGCCTATAGAATTTATGAAATCTACATTCATTGCAGCAGATTTTCGATTAATCGATATTTTAGACCATGAAGGCAGGGGAGTAAGTGCAGGAGTGAGCATAACATTCCGTCCATAGTTCCGGGAAAAACTGACCCAGTGGGTCGGTTTAACCCGGAACTATGGAGGTGGGGGGAGTCGAACCCCCGTCCTAACGTGCCACCCGATGGCGTCTACA
>CAZTUL010000070.1:0-10607 GCA_964616275.1 uncultured Spirochaetaceae bacterium
AATGGGTGGCTCAATTTTTCCGGACTGCTGGTTCAGTCAGGCCGTAATCTCCACCGGCATCCGGACATAAGTGCACAGTTTAAATATCGATTGTAACAAGGTCCCTGTAGAGTGTAAGGTGTTACGCAATCTTATATGAGTACTTCACAAGGAAGTCAGAATGACCAACTACATGAGAATCCTGAAGATGAAGTTGAAAGGATTCAGTGCCACCGCAATTGCATCAAGCTTGGGGTGAAAAACGGACAGTGCTTTCCTGTATCGATAGGGCATCAAATAATACTATCAAACAGTAAATATCATACAATTACACAAGCCCGAAATACTTCTCAAAGAACTGCATCAACTTCTCGATGACCCCCTGCTTTTTTGCCGCTCGATTGCCCCCACCGAATCTCGACACCGATGGCATGATCCTGTCGATGTCCGTACCAGTGGTTTTCAGAGAACCATCTCGGAATGAGTTGTTGATGAATTTCCGTGTCTCTTCCTGCTTGAGTTTTTCCTCTTCGATAAGCGTTGCTAGATCGGTTTCCTTCTGCTCGACGACAAACTTACGCCAATCCTCATCCACCACTGTCGATGCATTTATTGTGTGGATGAAGTTCTCAATCAATTCCTTCTTGCTTCGCAATTGGATGCTGGAGTTGATCGCCTTGTCTATTGAAACCAAGATACTCTTATCTTCATAGTTCGATTCATGAAACTTAGCCACAAGCATTAGGATGTAGTCGATGTTGATCTCTACCTGTCTGATCAGCTCAATCTCGAAGACAATATCTTCGTTGATCTTTTCCTTGTCGGCCTTCCTGTCCCTTGTCAATTCCTGATACAGGTCGATATATACACCTTGGTAATCCTGGAATTCCCGACTCGTCAGAATCTCGTTTCCTGTGAAGTTGTCAAAAGCCGTTAGGATGTTCTTGAGCCGAAGGATAGCTCCGAACAACCTGATGAAGTCCTTCTGGTTCTGCTCTCCGATGATTGATTGCCCAAGAGGGAATTGCTGGCCAAGCTCTTGTATGAGTTCTGTGTATCCAGGCTGATGCTTTCCATTTTCGTCATACCCATGGTAGTAGGCTTCATAGTTCTTCAGCAGGACGATACTACCGGCATCCTTATCTCCGAAAAGAGCGATGGCCTCATCTGTCTCTTTCTGCAGATTCCGGAAACAAACGATATTACCGAACGTTTTGACAGAATTTAGGATTCGGTTGGTACGGGAGAACGCTTGGATCAAGCCATGCTGCCTGAGATTCTTGTCCACCCATAACGTATTGAGGGTGGTGGCATCGAATCCAGTCAGGAACATATTCACGACCACTAGGAGATCCACCTCGCGCTTTTTCATGCGCAGGGATAGGTCTTTATAATAATTCTGGAACTTTTCGGAAGAGGGATCATAGTTCACATTGAAGTCGGCATTATAATCTGCAATCGCTGATTCCAGAAAATCTCGAGAGTTTTTATCTAAACCACTGGTGTCAAAATCCTCGTCAGGGAATACATCCTCTTGTTCCGCTTCATTGGCACAATAACTGAAGATGGTAGCTATGTTGAGTTTGCGCCCTCGCTCGAACAGCTGTTTCTTTAGTTCCGTGTAATATTTCTTTGCCATTGGAATCGAGCCGACAGCCAAGATTGAATTGAACCCCGAGACACGTTGTCCTTCCAGAGAGTAGAAACTGTTGCGTTTTGTCTTCTGATCAAAATGATCTAGGATATAGCCGACAATCCCGCGGATACGCACTGGGTCCATCATGGCCGCTTCCGTATCGATCGCCGATACATCCTTATCCCTCACTTCATCCTTCATCTTCACCGTGTTGATGTAGTCGATGCGGAACGGTAGAACGTTCTGGTCGTTGATCGCGTCCACGATGGTATAGGTGTGCAGCTTCTCACCGAAAGCCTGAGGGGTGGTCCTCATAAGCGGATTGCCGCCATTTCCAGCGTTCGCCGCGAATATTGGAGTACCGGTAAATCCGAACAGGTGGTATTTCTTGAAGGATTTCACAATTTTGCGGTGCATGTCGCCAAATTGGGATCGATGGCATTCGTCGAATATGATGACGACGTGCTTCTTATAAACCTCATGCCCCTTATTCTTGGATACAAACACATCCAGTTTCTGGATGGTGGTGATGATGATGCGAGAAGTCGTATCCTCGAGTTGTTTCTGCAGTATCCGAGTCGAGGCGTTGCTGTTCGCAGCTCCTTTTTGGAACCGATCGTATTCCCTCATGGTCTGGTAGTCGAGGTCCTTTCGGTCTACCACGAACAAGACCTTATCAATGTAAGGCAGTGTTGATGCGATTTGGGCTGCCTTGAAGGAGGTCAGCGTTTTACCGCTGCCAGTGGTATGCCAAATATAACCGCCGGCTTCGAGGGTGCCGGTTTTCTTGTAATTGTGCGAAATCTCGATCCGAGAGAGGATTCGTTCAGTCGCAGCAATCTGATAAGGCCGCATGACCAAGAGTGAATACTCTGAGGTGAACACACAGTACTTGGTGAGCACATTCAAGAGCGTGTGCTTGGCCAAGAATGTCTTTGTAAAGTCAACTAGATCGGGTATGACCTGATTCTTTCCATCTGCCCAATAGGAGGAGAATTCAAAACTGTTGCTGGTTTTCTTGCTTTTCCTTCGCTCCCCTTCTCCTGTTTCCTTGATATGGCTGACACGGGTGGTGTTGGAATAGTACTTGGTATGGGTCCCATTGGAAATGATGAAAATCTGCACATATTCATACAGTCCGGTGGCAGCCCAGAAGCTATCCCGTTGATACCGATTGATCTGGTTGAACGCTTCCCGGATCGCGACACCACGACGCTTCAATTCTGCATGGACCAAAGGTAGACCATTCACAAGGATCGTTACATCATACCTAGTTTCATGAGCACCTGCTGATTCTTCATATTGGTTGATGACCTGCAGGCGATTGTTATGGATATTCTTTTTATCAATAAGATAGATGTTCTTAGTGCTACCGTCGTCCTTTTTCAGTACTTGCACATGATCGGTCTGAATCCGTCGAGTTTTCTCGATGATGCCATCATTCGCTCCGGATACACATTTCTGGAAGAACCAGTTCCACTCAGTATCAGAGAAGGAATAGTTGTTAAGCACTTCAAGCTGCTTTCTCAGGTTGGCTAGCAAAGAAGCCTCATCGTGGATCTTCAAATATTCATAGCCTTGGGTTTGAAGAAGCCTGATGAACTCCTGTTCCAATTGGAATTCACTTTGATATGAACCCGAGGGCGAATATTCTGGTATGTACTCAGCGACAACCGTATTCTCATTGGTTGATGCCACCATGTTGTAAAGGCTCATTACTTCGCCTCCTTGAAGGTCAACAACTTATCGCGGTAATACTCATATTGTTTTCGTCTTGCTTCTATTTCTGCTGGTAGACCAATACTAATATCGTTAGCTAAAGCATCAAATTTATCGAGGGTTATAACTATGCTATTCTGTTCGGAGAGAGGTGGGATGGGCATCTTAACACGTTTTAGAGCATTGGCATTAAACTGAGGCTGCCCAGCTTTACTTACTAATTTATTCGCTTGATCCCAAAATAGATTGGATTGCGAAAAATGCCAATAGAATATGGGGTTAACTACATCTTTTGGAAATCGTATTCTAATTAAAAATGAAGCAAAAATAGCTTTTGACTTCTCTTGAAAAATCATCGTCTTTCCGTAAGATGCTCCAGTTCTTGCCATTAATAAATCCCCATATTCGAGTAAATATTCTCCGTTACTAGAATTCAGATCTACATACATAGGACTATCATAATCTAATTTACCATTGTCTTTTATATCTGTTATTCTAACAAATCTTGTATTCCCTTCAGCTTTTGCTTTTGCTGTAAACCCATATTTAAACTCAGCAATTTCCTCTAGATAAATCCAACCAACTTCATTTCCAAACGTTAAAAGGTCATCACGATAATACTCATATTGCTTCTTTCTCGCCGTAAGCTCCGCCGTAAGCTCCGCCGTAAGCTCCGTGAAATTGTCCAATATCCGGACGATTTCTTGTTGAACTGGTAAAGGGGGGATGGGGACAAGAAAATTATCTGTGTCAGGAGTAGAAATCTGTGGAAGCTTTCCTGTTTTTGTCTTTAATTGAAACTCTCTTGTGTGATTTGATAAGTAGTAGAATAAAAACTTTATATCAACATCCTTCCTTGAAGTAGAATATGACCACATCTCGTTCTTATGGCTAAAAGGCTCTGTAAAGTATTCAAAACCAATATTACCTCTAGATTTTACAATTATACTTGGTTTAGTGATAATGGCTTTGTCAGGAATATCTTCATTATCCACATTCGCAATAGTATTTCCTGCGGCAAAAATCCGGATCTTACCGTTTGGCTTGTCCATCCGTTTCATCTCACCCGCTGTTATTGGAATCCCCTTTTGACGAGTACAGATTCTACCAAGCTTATCGAAGGGTACTCCATGTGGGCAAAATTCCTTAATTAATTTCTCGAGTCTTTTCATCTAGTATATCCTTTCCCCTAAAGTCCCATCACGATTCAACCAATCAAGATATTTCTTCCATACACGTATATGTTCTGTGGCTGAGGCAACCTGAGTCTCTGTTCCAATCGAAGTTGTGTCTGCTATCCGAATGTAGAGAACTCCTTGCTTCACGGCAATTCGCTCATTGTTTCGTTCCTTGGGAATATCTTTCTTACTAATAAATACTCCTGGCACATGCTTGATTATAATTACGTACAACCATAGATTCTTTCGAATACTGATTGGATAAAATTCACACTTGGGCTGACTGATCAACATAGAACAAGCCAGTGTTTGAGTTAATTTTGCGCTGAACTGTTTCATAGTTTCTATATCATTGGCACTTAATCCATTAACATCCCAAGTTCCAGGTAAATAGAGATAATTCGCATCCGTATTCAATCTTCTACGATCTTCTGTTGATAATTGAATTTTTGTATCCTCGCTGGGGTTTGACGGTTCACCCACTCCAATAATTAGGTAACTGTCTTCTTCATGATTGCTATTTGAGAAAGCTAGAATATCCCTAATTATGTCCCCAGTGTCACATAAGGAGCTTTTAAAATCCCAATATAAACCCTCTGTATAACCTTCAAGCAAAGGTCTTATCTTCTTATATACCTCTTGCTCTGTCATAAATTATGTCCCTTCAATTTCGGTGATGATTAAATTAATTTCTTTTCGCAACTCTTCTTCACGAGCAACAATCTTTTCAATTTCTGCATTGAGAATAGTAATATCAATTACTTCCCTCGTATCCTTCTGTTCCACATAGGTTGAGACTGAAAGGTTGTAATCTTGCTCAGCAATATCGGAGTTTGGAACCATAATCGAAACGTGGTCACTATTTTCCCTGTTCTTATACGCGTTGATTATTGTATCCATGTTCTTCTGGGTCAGCTTGTTGCTGTTAGTAACCTTGATACACTCTTTGGACGCATCGATGAATAGTGTGCTGTTCTCTGCTTTGGATTTCTTCAACACCATGATACATGTAGCAATGCTGGTACCAAAGAATAGATTGTCAGGAAGCTGAATGATACAGTCGATGAAGTTGTTATCAATCAAGTACTTCCGGATTCTCTTCTCCGCCCCACTTCGATAGAGCACACCAGGGAAGCAGACAATTGCGGCAGTTCCACTGGTCGCCAACCATGAAAGTGAGTGCATGATGAACGCAAGATCAGCTTTACTCTTCGGCGCAAGCACTCCAGCAGGAGAAAACCTAGGGTCATTGATCATCAATGGATTGGCATCACCGTCCCATCTGATGGAGTAAGGTGGATTGGAAACAATCGCCTCGAACGGTTCGTCATCCCAATGAAGGGGATCGGTCAGGGTATCACCGTGACCGATGTCAAATTTGTCGTAGTCGATATCATGCAGGAACATATTGATACGGCAAAGATTGTAGGTAGTGATGTTGATCTCTTGGCCGAAGAATCCCTGCCGAACATTCTCCTTGCCAAGAATCTTTGCAAACTTCAGTAACAAGGACCCCGATCCACAGGCGGGGTCATACACCTTGTTGACTTCAGTTTTTCCAACTAGGGTAATACGGGTAAGAAGCTCGCTTACCTCCTGAGGAGTGTAGTATTCACCACCACTTTTGCCAGCGTTGGAGGCATACATGCCCATCAGGAACTCATAGGCATCGCCAAAAGCATCGATGGTATTGTCGCGATAATCCCCCAGCTTCATGTCACCCACACCGTTCATGAGCTTGACGATTTTCTCATTCCGCTTGGCAACAGTTCCCCCCAACTTGTTGCTGTTGACATCCAAGTCATCGAACAATCCCCTGAAGTTATCCTCGCTGGGACCACCCTGGGCAGAGCTTTCAATGCTGCGGAACACTTTCTCCAGTGTTTCATTCAGGTTCTCATCGTCTGCCGCCTTTTTCCTGACATTCTGGAAGAGCTCGCTGGGCAAGATAAAGAACCCTCTGGTCTGGACCAGATCCTCGCGGGCTTCTTCCGCTTCGTCATCAGAGAGCCTGACATAATCGAAATTCGTGTTCCCAGCTTCACGCTCACCACGGTTGATGTATTCAGCTAAATTCTCGGATATGTATCGATAAAACAGCATGCCAAGCACATATTGTTTAAAATCCCATCCATCGACACTGCCCCTCAGGTCATTCGCAATTCCCCAGATAGTACGATGTAGCTCGGCACGTTCCTGCTCTTTTCTATTGTCAGCCATTTTCCATTCCTCACACTCAAGTAGTAGTCAATTACAGAAGATTCTGCGGTCCTTAGTGTTCATACAGTTCCAGAGTCGCATTTGGCTATGACATTACGTTCATAGACGAACGTCGCACCAATTTTGGTAACCCTTTCACAGGACATAATTGATTTGGACATGCTTGCACTATAACACGTTGCTATTTCTTTTACCAAACATTAAACTAGATAGTTAACAATTGTGGCCACTATCGACTTGCTATCCATGCCCACAAGAACGTACATAGGGCATACCATACTTTGCTATAAGAACTTCAAATTATCCATACATGAATAAGCAAAAAAATCATGATAAAATATTAACATCGCAAACTTAATGGTATAATTGGTACACATAAGTAACACAAGGATGGATTATGAATGAGTAAAGAACCAACTAAAGAAGTGAAGAAGAACTTGTCTACATCTCTTGTTTTTATTAGTCACCGATCCACTGAGAAGGAAATTGCCGACATAATCCTCGATTTTCTAGTAGGAACTGGAATACCGAGAGATCAAATATTTTGCTCTTCTCTTCCGGGTAATGATGTAGGAGAAAAAATAAGTACTGAGATAAAAATGAATATCAGAAAGAGTGCTGTAAACATATCGATCCTTTCATCTGAATACTATCAAAGTGCATATTGTTTGAATGAGGCAGGAATCTTTTGGTTCCAAGATACAACGCCCTTAATTCCTATAGCCATGCCAGAAATTACACCTGAGAATATGTATGGTTTTTTAAACGATGAATATAAGCTCCGCCATCTACATTGTGAGAATGATATCAGTTACTTATATGATACTGTACGGGAAGCTTTATCTATGGAAGCTTGTAAATCCAGTATTGTTGTCTCTGAGACATTAAAACTGAAGAAGCGTTATGCTGATAATATTGATACAAGACTATTTCCATCGATGTCTGGTATTCGAGGAAATCCGATGGAAATCTCCACCAGTGATGAAGGGGTAGTTCTGTATTACATACTTTCAAAAAAAATCAGAAAAATAAAAAAAACAGAAATTTCTGAATGGGTAACCACCCAAGAACTTTCTGGGGTTAATGTCGATAATGCTTTTGACTTGCTGTCAAGCTTGGGAGCGGGGAAATGTGAGAATGATACATTGGAACTCGATATCAATGTGTTCAGAAAGTATATTACTATGTGTGAGGAGATGATTCCAAAACTTGAGGAATATCTAAAACTACATAGAAAATTTAGCAGCGACATATTTAAAGCACTTTGGGAAAATGATGCCCTGAATGACCCTTTAAAACTTTTTGTTGCGTATATAATCGATGAGAACAATGTAACATTTGGTTCCCGATGGATGGCTGAGGCACAAAGCGAAGACATTAAGCGGTGGGAATCAAAGTGTGTATTGGATGATACCTTGTCTAAAAGTTATTCATCTTGTTTAAATTTCTTTATTGAGAATCACCTGGTTTATGAAAGTAGCTGGACCTCTTATGGAAATCCACGAGAATATACCCTCCACAAGTCAATAAAAGAACATCTGTTCAGTTCGAGCTGTTCATATTCCGTTGAGCTAGAAAAAATTAAGGCTGATCATTATTATGATATCCCATTCTAATCATTCATGTTCATATTATCCGAAATTGATACCACGTTTCGGAAAGAATTTTATTGTTTAGTTGTAACTATTCAGGTGCCCAGAACCAGCCAGCAATAACTTGACCAAATCCATCTGATTAAGACCCTTTTAAAGACCTTAAGACTATCGTTATTTCCTGTAAATATATGGAAATAGCATTGCATTTTTATGCTCTTTATGGTACTATGTTTCTTATAGGAGAAAGAAATTACGTGTCATCCAAGAGCGATCTAGAACATCAGAGACCCAAGGGAAAAGACCCTGATACTCTCATTGAAACTCTTGTTTTCCAGGTCGCTAAGCTTTCGGATCGGATTGACCAGCTCTTGGCTGAGAACAAAGAGCAAACTCTACAAAACCAAGATCTCATCGATACCATCAAAGATCTCACCGACATCATAAAGGATCTCAAGAAGGATAATGCGGCAAAGGATGCCCGTATCGCAGAGCTTGAGGAGAAGAACAACAAAGACTGTTCGAATAGCAGCAAACCGTCAGGGTCCGATTTCTTCAACAAGCCCAGGCGATCATCGATCAACAAGGGATCTAAGGGTGGAGCCAAGAAGTCCAGTGGCGGTCAGAAAGGCCATTTTGGCTCAACAATGAAGTTGAAAGCTACGGATGATGTCATTCATCACTGTCTTCCTTCTGATTGCATCGGATGCCCTCAGTCTCTGAAGTGTGAGAACAAGGTTGCTGAATCCCGTCATGTCGTTGATGTTCGTATTGTAAAAGAACAGAGCCGGTACGACAGGATCGAAAGACTGTGTCCCAAGACAGGTTTGATGCTCAGCGGTCAGTTCCCTGAGATTGTGAGTGCTCCTCAGCAGTATGGTAATCATCTGAAAGCTCTGGTAGTAGCGCTTTCCTCATTCGGGATGATCAGTACGTCCCGTATCAGCGAAATCCTTGCTGGAGTCGCTGATCTTTCCATCAGTGACGGTACTGTGTGCAATATTCTTACCGACTGTGCTCAAAGGAGCAGGAGTTTCATTGCAGAGCTGAAAGAGAGAGTGCTTGCTTCTGATATCGTACATTTTGATGAGACCGGTATGAGAGTGAAAGGAAAAGTTCACTGGGGTCATACTGCATCTACAAAAGAGGTTACACTCATTCATTCCCATGAGAAACGGGGTATAGAAGGAATCCTTGCAGGAGGTGTTCTAAAAGGATTCAGGGGCATAGCTTCTCATGACTGCTGGGGACCGTATTACCGACAGGAGTTCAGTGATGTAATCCATGCGGTCTGTGGTGCTCATATCGACAGAGAGCTTGAAGGTGTTATTCAGAATAAGAAACAGCGATGGGCACGATCACTACAGATACTGTTGAAAGGGATGCTTGATGCGAAGCAGAAGATGATGGAACAAGACCTGTCTTCTGCTTCTGCAGAACTGGTGAACGAATACTCCCGAACGTATGATCGAATTCTTGAGAGGGGGTTCTCACGGAACCCGTACAGGAAGCCGAAAGTAAGGAAGCGGGGCAAACCGAAGAAGGGCAAAGTCCTGAGTCTTCTTGAGAGGTTGCGCAACCTGAAAGATGATGTGATGAGATTCTTCACTGACTTCAGAGTTCCGTTTTCCAATAATGTCGCTGAGCGATCGTTCAGGATGAGCAAGCTGAAGATGAAAGTTGCCGGGACCTTCCGATCCACTGAAGGCGGAGCTAACTTCTGTACGATATTCTCGATCATCGACACCGTCAGAAAGAATGGAAGAAACCCGTTCGCTGCTCTCGTTCGTCTGTTCGACAACTCATTTTCTCTCGATTTCCTCAGCTGATCGCGGTCAGGGTACCTGAGCAGTTACGTTTAGTTAAGGTAAAGATGTACCAAAACATTGGCTAGCATGAAGGGCAACTCACATCGAACCTTGAAATGAATATTTGAATTGTATTACCTCTTAAATACCATTGACACCTCCCCTCCATTCCGATACTCTCAAACCTACTCACATACTACTTAACACATGTTTACACTATTTTTCATAATCCTATTGACCCTAATCCCCCTTCCGTACTATCCTCTGTCCACCAAGTCTGACGACTAACAGACTTACAAGGATAATAACATGAAGAAAACTACCGTGACTTTTGGAGAGTACCTGAAGCACAAACGCGAAGAGAAGCAGATTAGCTTGCGTGAAGTGGCTCGTACTTTGGGAGTGTCGGCGCCGTTTCTCAGCGATGTGGAAAACAATCGCCGTGGACCGCTGACTGAGGAACGACTGGCAGATT
>CAZTUL010000071.1:0-10135 GCA_964616275.1 uncultured Spirochaetaceae bacterium
AATCTTCCATTTCATCTTCTTTCTCTTCCGGAAGGCTTCCTTTATGTGGAGACCCTCCATTTGTGACCTTAAAGCGATTAGCGTCCAATGCAATTTCATGGAGACGGTATTCTAGGTAGTTTAGTTCTGTGGCACCAAGCGAATTATCAACGGTAGTGAAAATGATACTCTCAGTCCAATAATCTATACTTTTATGAGGTTCAAGTATCCGATGCAGCACACCCCTTTCGTTTTTCCTGACATCCGCTTGCCCAATATAAACAGCTTCTTCATCTCTCTCAGTAGTACCAAGAAGTAGGTACACCCCACTTCGATTTAAATTGTCTATCTGTTTGCCGACATCAATGAGCGTACGAGGAACTATGTAAACCACACCAATCCAGTTCTTGATGGTACATTTAGAGATGCCATCTTTGATGTATAGGTTAATGTTCTTTCCTCTGGCCATTTATTGCTTCTACCTTGTTTTATGCTTCAAGCATAACCGATGACTACTCAGTTGAATACCCTAAATTTTTTAATAATTTCTTTGGGGGAACCCCATAAGTTGACCCACTCTCTTGAATGAAGGAATGAGGGTTTTAATACTTAGATAGCTTGATTACGAGGATACTCTCCAGAGTTGTGAGCTTTTCATAAGCGGCAGTTGTGTGTTTTCATATTTCCTTCATGAAGGTACACGCATAATAAATTTCAAATAACTGATAACCATATTAAGCGTACATTCATGTTGATCAAATTTACATCTTTATGAAAATTTAAATTGCGGGTATGTTAAAGATATGAATCAAGTACTTAAGCCAATAGTCTTGTATTCTTTGATACAACTATTTATTCTATTGTTATTATTCATTCTCATTAAATGCATTAGGAATAAAAATTTAAAAAGCACTGATAAAACAAATGCTTACATCGTTGCCTATTATCAAACGGGATTCAATCTTCTCACTATCATTAAATATTTTGCACTGCTCCAATATCGGCCTGAAAAGATCACCCCTTTTCTATTTGATCACATAGCCATCACAAGTATTTCAATTATTCTGGCAATTAGCTCTTTATTTCTGAAAAGTAGAAGATTGGCCCAAATTATTGTTATGTTCGGTCATGTCATTTCCCTGACACTATATCAGCTTTACTTTTTCAAAGGCCCCACCAACCTGCTATGGTGTTGTATTCTTTGTATCTTCTCGTTTGGCATTTCTTTGGTGTGGAGGTTGTTTTATTTGTATGATGGGATATTCGAATTGAAAGTAGAAGACAGAGTTGACTACATCTCTCAATGGAATGCATTAACTAAAGAACTCTTTTCGTATGCCATAAATGTCTTGATTGCTATTGCAGCTACCTTAGGAGTTGCCCTCACAATTTTATACAATGGTTCGCAGAACTCTGATGGAGGCTGGACGGGAATAGAGATAATTTCTGAAAGTGTTATCTTTATAATTGGCTACTGCTGGATTTCTATTGGGTTCATTTCATTTATTGGCTTACCATACTTGCATAACAAGAAAGCAATAATGCACATGGGTAACACTTGTTTTGTACCCAACAAGTATGTGAAGAAATATTCACGCCCATTAAATGCAGAAGAAGCTATATATGAAAATAGAAATGTTTCGCAAATCAATTAATACTATCAAACGGTAAATATCACACAATTATACAAGCCCGAAATACTTCTCAAAGAACTGCATCAACTTCTCGATAATTCCCTGCTTCTTCACTACTCTATTGCCTCCACCGAACCTCGACACTGGTGGCATAATCCTATCAATATCTGTACCTGTAGTTTTTAGAGCCCCATCGCGGAAGGAGTTGTTGATGAACTTCCGTGTCTCTTCCTGCTTGAGTTTTTCTTCTTCAATAAGCGTGGCCAGATCAGTTTCCTTCTGCTCTATGACAAACTTACGCCAGTCCTCATCAACTACAGTCGTTGCATTTATTGTGTGTATGAAGTTCTCAATCAATTCCTTCTTGCTTCGCAATTGGATGCTGGAGTTAATTGCCTTGTCTATCGAAACCAAAATACTCTTATCTTCACAGTTCGATTCATGGAACTTAGCCACAAGCATCAGGATGTAGTCGATATTAATCTCAACCTGCCTGATCAGCTCAATCTCAAAGACAATATCTTCGTTGATCTTTTCCTTGTCGGCTTTCCTGTCCCTTGTCAATTCCTGATACAGGTCGATATATACACCTTGGTAATCTTGGAATTCCCGACTCGACAGTATTTCATTCCCAGAGAAGTTGTCGAACGCTGTAAGGATATTCTTGAGCCTAAGGATGGCTCCGAACAACCTGATGAAGTCCTTCTGGTTCTGCTCTCCGATGATTGATTGTCCAAGAGGGAACTGCTGACCAAGTTCTTCTATGAGCTCTGTGTATCCAGACTGATGCTTTCCATTTTCGTCATAGCCATTGTAGTACGCATCGTAGTTCTTCAACAGAACGATACTGCCGGCATCCTTATCCCCGAAAAGAGCAATAGCCTCATCTGTCTCTTTCTGCAGATTCCGGAAGCAAACGATATTACCGAACGTCTTGACAGAATTCAGGATACGATTGGTACGGGAGAATGCTTGAATCAAGCCATGCTGCCTGAGGTTCTTGTCCACCCATAACGTATTGAGGGTGGTGGCATCGAATCCTGTCAAGAACATATTCACGATCACTAGGAGATCCACCTCGCGTTTCTTCATCCGCATGGATAGGTCTTTGTAATAATTCTGGAACTTGTCAGAGGAGGTGTCATAATTCACATTGAAGTCGGCATTATAATCCGCAATCGCTGATTCCAGAAAATCTCGAGAGTTTTTATCCAAGCCGCTGGTATCAAAATCCTCGTCAGGGAATACGTCCTCTTGTTCTGCTTCATTGGCGCTATAGCTGAAGATGGTCGCTATGTTGAGTTTGCGCCCCCGTTCAGCTAGCTTTTTCTTTAATTCTGTGTAGTATTTCTTCGCCATTGGAATCGAGCCGACAGCCAGGATGGAATTGAAGCCAGATACCCGCTGACCTTCCAATGAATAGAAGCTGTTGCGTTTCGTCTTTTGATCAAAGTGATCCAAGATATAGCCGACAACCCCGCGGATACGCACTGGGTCCATCATGGCCGCTTCCGTATCGATCGCCGATACATCCTTATCCCTCACTTCATCCTTCATCTTCACCGTGTTGATGTAGTCGATGCGGAACGGTAGAACGTTCTGGTCGTTGATCGCGTCCACGATGGTATAGGTGTGCAGCTTCTCACCGAAAGCCTGAGGGGTGGTCCTCATAAGCGGATTGCCGCCATTTCCAGCGTTCGCCGCGAATATTGGAGTACCGGTAAATCCGAACAGGTGGTATTTCTTGAAGGATTTCACAATTTTGCGGTGCATGTCGCCAAATTGGGATCGATGGCATTCGTCGAATATGATGACGACGTGCTTCTTATAAACCTCATGCCCCTTATTCTTGGATACAAACACATCCAGTTTCTGGATGGTGGTGATGATGATGCGAGAAGTCGTATCCTCGAGTTGTTTCTGGAGTATCCGAGTTGAGGCGTTACTATTTGCAGCTCCTTTTTGGAACCGATCGTACTCCCTCATGGTCTGGTAGTCGAGATCCTTGCGGTCCACTACGAACAATACCTTATCGATGTAGTCGAGAGCTGATGCGATCTGAGCTGCCTTGAAGGAAGTCAGTGTTTTCCCGCTGCCAGTGGTATGCCAAATATAACCACCTGCCTCGAGGGTGCCGGTTTTTTTATAGTTGTGAGAAATCTCGATCCGAGAGAGGATACGCTCGGTCGCGGCGATCTGATATGGCCGCATAACCAAAAGTGAATACTCTGATGTGAACACACAGTACTTGGTGAGCACGTTCAAGAGCGTGTGTTTGGCTAGGAAGGTCTTTGTAAAGTCAACCAAATCGGGTATGACCTGATTTTTCCCATCTGCCCAATAGGAGGAGAATTCAAAACTGTTGCTGGTTTTCTTGCTTTTCCTTCGCTCCCCTTCTCCTGTTTCCTTGATATGACTTACACGGGTGGTGTTGGAATAGTACTTGGTGTGGGTCCCATTGGATATGATGAAAATCTGTACGTATTCATACAAGCCACTGGCGGCCCAGAAACTTTCCCGTTGATACCGATTGATCTGGTTGAACGCTTCCCGAATTGCGACACCACGACGCTTTAGTTCTGCATGGACCAAAGGCAAGCCATTCACAAGAATGGTAACATCATACCTGGTTTCATGAGCACCTGCTGATTCTTCATATTGGTTGATGACCTGCAGTCGATTGTTGTGGATATTTTTCTTATCGATTAGTTGAATATTCTTCGTGCTGCCATCGTCTCTTTTCAGAACTTGCACATGATCGGTCTGGATTCGTCGAGTTTTCTCGATGATGCCATCATTTGCTCCAGAAACACATTTTTGAAAGAACCAGGTCCATTCAGTATCGGAGAAGGAGTAGTTGTTGAGCACTTCCAGCTGTTTCCTCAGGTTGGATAACAATGAAGCTTCATTGTGAATCTTCAGGTATTCATATCCTTGAGTTTGAAGAAGCCTGATGAACTCCTGTTCCAGTTGGAATTCACTTTGGTAGGAACCCGAAGGAGAATACTCTGGTATGTATTCAGCGACAACCGTATTCTCGTTGGTCGAAGCTACCATGTTATAAAGGCTCATTTCTTAGCCTCCTTGAAGGTCAACAACTTGTCACGGTAATACTCATATTGTTTTTGCCTTGCTTCAATTTCAGCAGGTAGACCGCTTGTCAGATTATTGCAGAGAACATCAAAGCGGTCGAGAATATCAACGATGCGAATTTGCTCATCGAAGGGAGGGATAGGAACGGGGAAATTGTTAAGCATAGGCCTTCGTATTGATGTAACGGATGAATGGAAGGAGTTCTTTTCAATATATGATAAAAATGTACTTTTCATATAGTAGAAATAGTATTTCGGAAGAACCCGTTGATCTGTAATATGAATTCTATATGCCCTTTGATGTAAAGCATATTTTCCTTCTATATAATGAAAAATCTTCCCAACACCCACCCCATCACCAGAAGTAATAATTGCAGTCTCTTCAAATTCAAAGGTGTTTTTTCGACGAACTTCTTGAGACCTGACAAAAAATGGAAATTCTCCAACCTCTAATTCTTCGTTAGTATTGCTGCTACCAGTTCCAATATCAGCAATCTGGCTTAGGATGAACCATTGAATATTAACATCACTCTGTTCGTCAAATTTGAATAGCAAATCCCGATAGTACTCATATTGCTTTTTTCTCGCTGTAAGCTCCTCTGTAAGCTCCTCTGTAAGCTCCTCTGTAAGCTCCGTTAAATTATCTAGTATCCGGACAATTTCTTGCTGTACTGGTAAGGGAGGAAGAGGGATTTTTATATCACTAATGGCAGGTACGCTTGAATGAACAACTTTGCTCTTTACTTTTCCTCTGCTCTTTTGCTTTTGGGCAACTGTAGTTGATAGAGCATAAGATATATATTTTGGGTCTTGTTTATGTTTTAAGACCACAATATCTCCACCGGCGAGGCATTTTTCGTGCCCAATATACGCACTGGACTTTGCAATCTCTTCTACACTTTCCCCAGTAATAGCGAAAAGGATATCTCCGTGTTCAAAATATTTTCTATTACTTATTAATTTTTCATCTGTAAATGAAATACACTTTTCAAATGAAATACCATATGTGGTATATATTTCACCATATCGTACACAAGGAATTCCTGTTAAAGTAACCTGACTTCTTGTAATACCGGATCCACGATAAATATCTGTGGCTATATCTCCAATCCGAGCAAAGTTCACCCCATCTGGACAAAGGATTTTTACTAATTCAAAGAGTTTAGCCATTACTGATCTCCTCCATCATTCCACCCCAATGAACCTATTGCAGCCATAAGTTCCGTCTTGATTTTTATATTATCCAGAATTCCTACGACGAGCCTAAGTAGCGAATCATATTTTAATACTGCCTGGTCCTCATCATTATCACCGTGGACAATGTTGCTGAGCTCTTGGAATAGCTTATATCCATTTGCAGAAAATTCCTGCGGTATTATTGAGCATTGCCCATCTACCCTTCTAAGCAGATCAAAAAAATTTTTTGGATTCCCGTTAGGGTGTTTGTCATATACTATTCCGGTTGCATCAGCTGTTTGAGCCGTTATCTGTTCGAAAACTTTCCGTAGATAAACGACAGCACCAGCACCAAAACCTTCACGATGAGCTAGGTGGGCTTTATCAATGAGAATACTGAAACTACCAAAGCGATCTTCCTCTATTGAAACTTCGTTCGATAATTTTTCGCTCCGTTTTAAGATACGAACTTCTGGCGCAATTCCACTGATATCACCATCACAATCTATGAGGAACCAAACTTGAACAGATGATCCACAATGACATCTGAGAACACAATCTATGCTGATTAGATGCTCGTTTACACCTATGCAATAAAGTTCTTCACCTGAGTTAAATGTCCGAACATCCACACAATTTTTGCAGTAGAAATTTAAAGCAATATTCCCTACATTAATTTTTCGCTGCTTGCCTGTAGCAAGAATCCTTTCACCAAGAAAGCCTTCAATCTGCTTAAACTCAAACGTTGGGGTCTTTGATAATACATCGGACAATCGCATTAGTCAGCCCCTTCGATTTCTTCAATGATCGTTTTTATTTTGCTTCTTAGAACATCCTCTCGAGCCACGATCTTCTCGATTTCTGCGTTGAGAACAGTGATATCAATTACTTCCCTTGTATCCTTTTGTTCCACATAAGTGGATACGGAAAGGTTGTAATCTTGCTCAGCAATATCAGAGTTTGGAACCAGAATCGAAACATGATCGCTATTAGCTCTATTCTTATAAGCATCAATGATCGTGTCCATATTCTTCTGGGTCAGCTTGTTGCTGTTCGTAACCTTGACACACTCTTTAGACGCATCGATGAAAAGCGTACTGTTCTCGGCTTTGGATTTCTTCAGCACCATGATACAAGTAGCAATACTAGTGCCAAAGAACAGATTATCTGGAAGCTGGATTACGCAATCGATGAAATTATTGTCAATCAAATACTTTCTGATTTTCTTCTCTGCCCCACTCCTATATAGCACACCAGGAAAGCAGACAATTGCGGCGGTACCGCTGGTGGCCAACCATGAGAGCGAGTGCATGATGAATGCGAGATCAGCTTTACTCTTTGGCGCAAGCACTCCTGCAGGAGAAAACCTAGGGTCGTTTATCATCAACGGATTGGCATCACCGTCCCATCTGATGGAATACGGTGGATTGGAAACGATTGCTTCAAACGGCTCGTCATCCCAGTGCAAGGGATCGGTCAGCGTATCACCGTGGCCGATGTCGAATTTGTCGTAGTCGATATCATGCAGGAACATATTGATGCGGCAAAGGTTGTAGGTGGTAATGTTGATCTCTTGTCCAAAGAAACCCTGTCGAACATTCTCCTTGCCCAGAATCTTGGCAAACTTCAATAGCAAAGAGCCTGATCCACAAGCAGGATCGTACACCTTGTTGACTTCAGTCTTGCCAACTAGAGTTATACGTGTAAGGAGCTCACTCACCTCTTGCGGGGTGTAGTACTCTCCGCCACTCTTGCCGGCATTGGAGGCATACATGCCCATCAGGAACTCATAGGCATCGCCAAAGGCATCGATGGTGTTGTCGCGATAATTGCCCAGCTTCATTTCACCCACACCGTTCATCAGTTTGACGATCTTCTCATTCCGCTTGGCAACGGTTCCCCCGAGCTTATTGCTGTTGACGTCCAAGTCATCAAACAGTCCTTTGAAGTTATCCTCGCTTGGTCCACCCTGGGCGGAACTTTCTATGCTACGGAACACCTTCTCCAGCGTTTCATTCAGGTTATCATCTGCCGCGGCCTTTCTCCTGACGTTCTGGAATAATTCGCTCGGCAGGATGAAGAACCCTCTGGTTTGGACCAAATCCTCCCGAGCCTCTTCCGCAACGTCATCTGCGAGTTTGGCATAATCAAAACTCGTATTTCCTGCTTCACGTTCACCGTGGTTGATGTATTCGGTCAAGTTCTCGGATATGTAACGATAGAACAGCATTCCAAGCACGTATTGCTTAAAATCCCATCCATCGACACTACCCCTCAGGTCATTCGCGATCCCCCAGATGGTGCGATGCAGCTCGGATCGTTCCTGTTCTTTCTTGTTATCTGCCATTTTCAATTCCTCATATTCAAGTAGTGTTAAAGAAACTTATGCTGTCCTAATTGTTCAAACTTTTACAAAGTCGTGTTGGACTTCGACCCAAGGTTCATAAGTGAACGTCTTGCCAAGATCGGCAACTCTTTCACAGGACATAATTGATTTGAACATGCTTGAACTATAACACATGGCCATTTCTATTACCAAACATAAAACCACATAGTTAACAAAAGTGGCCAAAATCGACTTGCTATCGGTGCCCATAAGAGCATACATACACATACCAAACATCAAGGAGAACACACCATGGGTAAGGATTGGACAATAGAGGCCCTGGCTCAGGCTAGCAAGGTCATGATGGCAAACGGGCAGTTGGGATGCGAGGAGTCTGTACGAGATGCCCACAAGCTGAATAGGCTGCTAGGTTTCCTGCGAAAGTGTGCAATCTTGGCCAAACCCTTCTTTATAGCAGAAATTGTGATACTTCGCTGGAGAATAGATGAAGGCTCCTAAAAGGAGAAATTCTCACTTCTAATATCTGAGAACAATACAGCAAGTCCAAAAAGATCGTCGTCATTCCCCAACATACAAAATATATTGCTTCTCTCTGTCTCCCACCACGTACCCATTAGTACTTGTCCATCAAGGAATGCTTGACCCAATGCATCTGTTTCTTTACCAATCCATTCGATCTTTTCTTCATGAGGTTTACCGTATAGTGAGATGAAATGTTGAACCATAGACTGATAATCTTTGATGTAAAGGTCTCCATTAGCGTAGTGTTCATCAAATAGATGCATTATACCTGCGAGTTGATCATTCTCAAATACTATCATTAGCAATCCATTCATATCATATGCATTCACATTCATCGCCATCAATGATGTATCATCTATCTGGATGAATCTAACATCCTCCACGATTTGGACTTGTTCCTTAGACATACCCCAATACAGATTCCGAACATCAGCCAGGGCATATTGCCAGGTATGGTCTTTATACAGCAGAATCCTACGTCCAAGAGTATCAACTGCTTCCATGACACTTTCATTCGTAGCCGAGATCCCTGAAATTAACATAACTCCAAATAGAACAGTAGTAATTAGTATCTTTCCAAGAATAGTTACTCGGTGCATTTCAATCTCCTTGAATATCATCATTGTTTACAATATTTGATATAAAACTTGACGATATTATCGCTCAATGTTATGTGCTATAAACAATCGAATATTTCAAACTTATATCATCCTTTTCCAAATTTAATGTTTTAACTGTAAAGGTTGCGAGATGATAATACAAGGATTAAAAATAGGGCTGAACCATTCCCTCTTCTTCAACTTTCGGTTGACCATAATTTTAAAAATTCCAATCACAACTAATCAGACAAAATCCCATTCTTGTATTATTCCCATTGACACCTCCTCTCTTATCCATTACCCTCAACCCTACCCGAATACTACTTAACGCATGTTTACACTATTTCCCAAAATCCTATTGACCCTCAAACATCTTTCGTACTATCCTCTACCTACCAAGTCTGACGACTAACAGACTTACAAGGATAATAACGATTATGAAGAAAACTACCGTGACTTTTGGAGAGTACCTGAAGCACAAACGCGAAGAAAAGCAGATTAGCTTGCGTGAAGTGGCTCGTACTTTGGGAGTGTCGGCGCCGTTCCTGAGCGATGTGGAAAACAATCGCCGTGGACCGCTGACTGAGGAACGACTGGCAGATTTGGCGAAGGTGCTGAATCTGAATGAGAAAGAGCAAGCTGAGATGTATGACATCGTCGGCAAGCAAAAGGGTCTGCTCGCACCGGATCTGAATCCGTATGTGACCGAACGGCCGTATGTGAACGCAGCCCTCAGGACTGCAAGGAATTTGGAAGCGAATGAAGAGGATTGGCAACGATTTGTCG
>CAZTUL010000072.1:0-1705 GCA_964616275.1 uncultured Spirochaetaceae bacterium
TTTATTGACATATGCTGGATATAATGAGAACATACTAATGATAACGTTTTCAATTTCTTTTTCACTCATACAATGAGGGTTTGTACTGAAGTATTAAAAGGATCTTGGAATCTTATAACGTTATTATTCTCCGGCCGGAGAATAGATAAAACAGGAGGTTTTTTTATGAAAAAACTGATGTGCATCGTAATGGTGCTAGCTGTGATTGTGATGCCGTTACTCGCTCAAGGAGCAAGTGAGGCTGGTGCTAAAAAGTACCAAACACTTCAGATGTATACCGCACTGGATACTGAAGAGGCACAGTATTATCTCGATGCTTTCCAGGAAGAAACTGGTATTAAGGTTGAATACGTCCGCATGAGCTCAGGCGAAGTCCTTGCTCGAATGGAAGCTGAGCAGAACAATCCTCAGGCTAGTGTATGGTTTGGTGGTTCAAACACCGATCATATCAACGCCAGCTCTAAGAATTTATTAGCTCCTTACAAGCCAAATACCGATTTTGAACTTGCTGATATGCTGCATGCCGATGATTACAGCTGGAATGGATTCTACACAGGAGCTATCGGCTTTGTAACGAATACCGAATTCTTGGAAAAGAATGGTCTTGAAGCTCCAAAGAGCTGGGCTGATTTGCTGAAACCTGAATTCAAGGGTCAGATTGAGATGGCTTATCCCTACACCAGCGGCACTGCATATACCACCTGGGCAACTATCATCCAGATGATGGGAATGGAAGGTGCTCTTGATTGGTGGGAAGATTTTGATGCAAACATTCACCAGTATACGAAGAGTGGAACAGCCTGTATCGCACGAGCTGGACTCGGTGAGTGTGCTGTAGGTATCTCCTTCTCTCACGACATTGTCGCAAAAGGTATTGCCATGGGCTATCCACTAGTTATGACATTCCCAGAAGAGGGAACCGGTTACGAAGTCGGTGCTGTTTCTTTGATTAATGGTGCAAAGCAAGTCGAAGAAGCTCAGATTTTCATTGACTGGTGTTTTACTGTAGGTGCACAGAATCTTTTCCAGAAGTATTCACGCCTTCCTGTGAATCCAAAAGCAACTGTTGCTGAAGGTGCTGTAAAACTCAGCGATATCAAACTCATTGATTACGATGCAGTAAAAATGGGTCTTGCCAAGGACGAAAATGTCACAGCTTGGAGAGACCGCATAGGTAAGTAACTCATAATTCACAACATACAGATGCAATCTCTTACAAATAATATTGTTCGGGATTGCATCTTGTTGTACAGAGGTAGGTAATGAATCAAATTAACAGAACTAGAAGTCAACACATCAATGAGATAAAGAAGCTCATCAAAGAACCCTTTCTTCTCATTTCTATCGTGGTAATCTTTTATCTGCTGATTCTCTTCGTCATATTTCCAATTTATCAGGTGTTCAAAACAAGCCTTTCCTACGATGGAAGTTTTAGTCTTAAACACTACAGTGACGTACTGAAGCAGTCATATTATGTAAAACCACTTATCAACAGCATGATCCTTGGTGTCTTCGTAGCAACCATAGGTACATTCATCGGATTCGTATTTGCCTACGCAATAACGAGAACACCAATGAAGGGGAAACGGGTGTTTCGCATGATTGCCACCTTCCCTATTGTAAGTCCACCGTTTGTTGTTGCTCTTGCCTGTATTCTCCTGTTCGGCAGATCGGGACTGTTCGCAGGAACTATCGGCAATATCTA
>CAZTUL010000072.1:1805-2932 GCA_964616275.1 uncultured Spirochaetaceae bacterium
TTCGGTAAGAATGCAATGGAATTTTCCAGTATGCTTACATTTGCTGTGCCGGGAACCGTTGTTGGTATTGGGTATATCCTTGCATTCAACACACCATCATTCTTAATGCCGGCCACCCTCACAGGTACGGGATTCATTATCATGGCATTGTTGGTGTTCAGGAATCTACCAGTAGGAATCAGAAATGGTGTAGCGGCTATTGAGCAGATTGATCCCTCCATTGAAGAGGCTTCTATCGACCTTGGTGCAGACAGCGGTACAACATTTAGAAAAATAACACTTCCTATGATTACTCCTGCATTTTTCTCTGGATTGGCAAACTGCTTTGTCCGTTCTATGACGGCAATCAGTGCGATCATCTTCGTTGTTTCAGGTAAATGGAACTTCATTACAGTAGCTGTACTAGGATTTGTAGATAACAGTCAGTACGCTCAGGCAGCAGCTATGAGTCTGCTCCTCATTGTTATTGTACTGGTAGTACTTGGTTTCATTAAATTTGTCACTGACCGAATGGGAAAGGGCATGCAGTCCGTCTCAATCATTGAATAAGGAATAGAGAGAATGAATAATACCTATTTGGAATTAAAGAATCTAACGAAAATATTTGGAAAAGAATCTGACCAGATGGTTGCGGTTGACCATATCGACCTTGCAGTTAAAGAGGGCGAACTCGTAACGCTCCTTGGACCTTCCGGATGTGGAAAGACCACTACACTGCGGATGATCGCCGGCTTTCATACCCCAACAGATGGAGATGTCTATATTGATGGTGTGAGTATGAACGATATGCCTCCTAATAAAAGACCGACGGCAATGGTATTCCAGAACTATGCATTGTTTCCTCATATGACGGTATTTGAGAATATCGCCTATGGATTAAAAATTAGAAAGGAAGAGCCTGCTGTAATCAAGAAAAAGGTTCTTGAGATTATGCGTCTCATTGGATTAGAAACCCTTGAGGATCGACAACCTCGTCAACTCTCAGGAGGTCAACAGCAGCGAGTCAGTCTGGCTCGTGCTCTCGTAATGGAACCAAAAGTGCTGCTCTTTGATGAACCTCTTTCTAACCTTGATGCAAAGCTTCGTGTCTCAACCCGATTGGAAATTAGGCGTCTGCAGCAGCGTGT
>CAZTUL010000072.1:3032-10019 GCA_964616275.1 uncultured Spirochaetaceae bacterium
ATTGTCGTCCGACCAGAATCGATTATTCCAGAAGACCCAAGCCCAGATCTCATTGATGCAACAGTAGTGAGTTCCGTATACTTTGGTTCTCAGATGCTCTATGAGGTGGAAATGTCAGATGGAACTGTAATTCAGATTGAAGTAGCTGATCCACAGTATCATAAGATTTTCGAAAAGGGACACAAAGTCGGCTTGGTCTTTAAGAGCCGAAGTCTCCATGTACTGCCCAAGGAGTAATTCTATGAAAAGCGACATTATTATGATTGGTCATGTATCACAGGATATTTTGATAGATCATCTCAACAACCGACAGGAAGTTACTGGTGGAGCTGTGGTCTATTCGTCACACGCTGCTGCTACTGTAAAAAAACAAGTACAAGTAATCACTAAACTTACCGATGATGATCGACCCATCCTCGATAACCTTCAACATGAGTTTATCGATTGGAATGTTTTGAGTTCACAAGCAAGTACTTCAATTAAGAACACCTACTTCACCGAAGATAAAGAACAGAGAGAGGTTGTCCTCATCAGTCAGGCTGACCCATTTATGATTGAAGAAGTTCAAGGTGAAGCCGAAATTTTTCATTTAGCTGGATTGTTTGTCGGTGAGATTCCAGACTCGTTTGTACAGCCGCTCTCACAGAGAGGAAAAGTGGCTGTAGATGCTCAGGGAGTACTTCGCACCCTGGATGAGCAGGGCAATCTGGCATTTAAAGACTGGGCAAAAAAGAAAGAACTGCTTCCGTTAATCACCTACTTTAAAACCGATGCTGCTGAAGCAAAAATTCTTACCGGTCTTGAAAATCGCCGAGAAGCAGCTCTCCTGCTACACTCTTGGGGTGCTCAGGAAGTTATGCTGACTCATAACTCCGAAGTTATGGTGTGTAGTAATGGGAAGATTTTTACTGCTCCTTACACCAACCGTAACTCGAGTGGACGTACCGGTAGAGGTGATACCACCTTTGCAGCCTATCTTGCCTGGCGCATGGATCATAGTGCTGAAGAGGCTACACGGTTTGCTGCTGCGTTGTGCAGTATTAAGATGGAAAACCCTGGAGTTTATCGCGGTACGATTGAGGATGTACTGAATCGTATGTAACGCACCTACGCACCGATTGGCATGAGTGTATAGCTTATGCCAATCGTTTCATGAGTTCTATAAGACGTTTTGGACGATACGTAGTTATTGAGAACACACCCTGCTCCAACATGCTCAACATATCTTCATCACTGTCCACAGTCCACACCGAGACAGGAAGAAATCGTTTTTTAGCGTAAGAGACTAACGCTTCAGTACACATGGCATAGTCAATATTTAACCCGCATGAACCGACCTCGATTGCCTCTCTACAGATAGTATGCATAAACGAATCATACTGTTCATCTTCAGTAATTGAGGAATTCATATATACATTCAACAGCACCTGAAGATTGGGAAATGATTTTGTTATTTGTTTTGCCCAATCGTATTCACAACCCGAAATAATGACCGAATCAAATAAATTAAAATCATGGATCGCTTTACGTATGTAGGCAATACTATTGATGTCCTTCAGGTCGATATTTAGAATACATTGCTGATCTTGTATTATCTCCATTACCTCTTCAAGCGAAGTATATGTTTTATCATCTTGCTCTACGAAGGTCTTGATGGACTTGTAGGGATGTTCAGCAATAGTGAGCATGTGCCCTTGTGAATTGGTGATACATGGATCGTGGTGCAACACAGGACGCAAATCCAACGATGATCTTATATCGATTTCCACCACATCCGCTTGTGCCTGAATACCCGCAAGTACTGACGCAAGGCTGTTTGTCACACTGTTCTCACACCCACTATGTGCAGTAACTAAAGGTCTATTACACGCAGACATCTTCCTCACCTCGCTTCCTATTTCAAACTCATGGAGAAGCCTTCAGTTTGCTTCTTGTACACGATATTGGAGAATAACAATATTGGAAGAGATGCGAACAAGCCTATAGCCATGAGCTCACCCCATTGTGTAGTGTATTCACCTATGTAACGTGATATTACCACTGGCAGCGTCAATAGTTTTGGGCTGCGTACAAACAACAGTGCAAAGAGAAATTCATTCCATGCAAGAATAAGACTGAAGATTGACGTTGCAATTATACCCGATCTTACTAATGGTGCTACAATAGAAATGAGAATTCTCAATGGACTTGCCCCATCTATGCGGGCTGCTTCTTCAAATTCCAACGGTAATGACTTGAGGAATCCATAAATAATCCATATTGAATACGGCAGCGTATATATTTGGAACGAGATAATCAATCCGGGTAATGTATTAATGAGACTCAGTTTGTTAAAAACGGTAAATAGAGGAACAGCAAGAACAATTGGGGGAAGAATTCTCACCACAAGCACCCAAATAAGAAAACCACGATTCATGTTAAGGGGAAACTTATGTCTAACCAGTGCATACGATGCAAGAAATGCAAGTAAAATAGATACCGCCGTAGCCGAAACGGCGACAATTATTGAATTGGTAAAATTCTTCCACAATCCAGAGTTAAAAACTGCACGGTAATTATCGAGCGTAGGTTGTTGTGGAAAGAATGTCGGTATTGGGCTGATTGCTTCACGCGGCGTCTTTAATGAGGTATTAACCATCCAGTAGATTGGTATAAGGATAATAGCAAGTAGGACAAGCAGCATCAGCATAAACAGTATCTGATTCAGAATATTTTTCAGACGGTACATCTAGTTTTCCTCCTTGAGCAGACTGCGCACATAGAACAATGCGAGGAAGGCAACAACAAATAGCGTAAGCACCGAAGCGGCACTTGCCCGTCCAAAATTAAAGAATGAGAAACCTTCACGATAGATAAAGAAAGAGAGTGTCTGGGTCGCATTAGCCGGTCCCCCACCTGTGAGGGCGTAAACTTTATCAAACAACCTGAAAGTATCGATAGTTCTGAGCATGAGCACCAACAGAATTTGACTCGAAAGAATCGGTAACGTGATTCTCGTAGCAATTTGTGTTCCTCGAGCACCATCAATCTGTGCCGCTTCATAAATATCTGGAGGAATGGAACTCATACCGGCTTGAATAATGAGGAATGCGAACGGTGTCCACTGCCATATATCTACGAGAATAATCGAAAACAGAGCAACACTCTGATCAGTTAACCAGCCTACTGGAGCCATACCCAGTTTTCCGAGAATAAAATTGAACAGACCAATTTCGAAGTGATAAAATATTTGCCATACGGCACTAATAACCATAGTTGAGATAATCATGGGGAAAATAACAATAAGGGATGCTACTCGCTTGCCTCTGAATTTTCTTCTCAACAGGAAAGCAAGAAGCACACCTAACGCCACTTCAATGGTACTCGCTCCAAGTGTAAAAATAAGTGTATTGATAAATGAACGTTGAAATAACTCCTCTCCCACTATACGGATGTAATTCTGCAACCCAATAAATGTCCTAGTATTAGAAATAAAATTATACTTAAAGAACGAATCATACAGAACCGTTGCAATTGGGTAGGTTGTAAGAAAGAGTATAATAAGTAATGCGGGAGCAAAGATAATGTAAAAGAAGGAATTATACGCTACCCGTTCCTTGTTTTTCATGATGAAGTCCTTTTTTATGGATAGAGGAAACTCCGGGGAGAACAAATCTCCCCGAAGTACTAGGATCCTTCAGTTACTGAAGAATTTCGGTGACGCGTTGCTGAATCTGATCTAAAGCCTCTTTGGCGGTGAGATTTCCTACGAGTGCCCTTTGCAGGTAATCACCAAATACTGATTCAATTTCTGCCCAATAGTTAGTTCTTGGTCGAACCGAACCCGTTCTCTGGCCATCGAGCTGAGCCGGATACCATGGATAGTTTTCTACGAGCTTTGGAATCTGGTGAACGCTATGACGTGTTGGAGGAACACCGTTCTTCTCTGAAATCATCTCCTGTGTTTCTGCACTGGTGAGGTGAAGCAGGAAATCAAATGCTGCGTCGATATTCTTTGAGTCTTTAGGAATACCAACCATCCATGCACCAATCATAGAAGAAGATTGATTTACCTGACCAGGGTGTGCAGCGATGCGTACTTTACCGACAACATTAGAGAGTTCAGGATTTTCAAGGTTGCCAATCCAGCCCGGCCAAACCTCAATCGCAATAGCTCCAGTACCAGCAAGTAGTGCATCACTCACCTGAGTTGACTGATAAGCAGTAACACCCTGTGGAGCATACTTAGCTAATTCAAGGAAGTATTCGAGAGCATTCAAAGCTTCTGGAGAATTGAATGCTGGCTTGCCGTCTTTGAGGATATCGGCTCCAAATGCCCAATAGACTGGCAGGAATCCGGTAACAATAGGATTGCCCTGAACACCACGGAACAGAACGGGAGTCATATCGCCTTCATTGGCTTTAATTTTCTTGGCAACTTCTAAAACCTGATCCCAAGTTTCAAATTTATCGACACCATACTTGTTACTTACATCCTGACGGTAGGCGAACAACGCTACATTACCAACATGAGGCAGTGCATACAGCTTTCCATTAGGATAGGGGTATCTTCCGATATTCACCATATTCTCAACAAGATCCGAATCGATTTTTATGCCTTTTTTCGCATACAGAGCATCTAAATCGGCCAACCAACCGGCTTCCTGCAGTTGTGGGAGGAAAGGATCATCGATGAGAATTACATCAAAGGCACCAGTACCACCACGGAGTTCTATAACTGATTGCTCCTTCAGCTCATTTCCTGAAAGCTTCAGTAATTCAAACTCAACATTGGGATTCTTTTCGGTATAGGTTTGAATGGCCAATTCCATTGCTTCACCATATGCGCCGTCTCTTCCTGCGATAGTAAGGGTGGTTACTCCAGTTTCAGCAGCACCACCGGCAAACACCGCTGCAGGGATAAGAAGCATGGCAATCAATACTGCCAGTACTATTCTTTTCATACAGAACCTCCTTCTGATTCTCTAGTTATCATTAAGATACCATGGGGTGTGCTTGAAGAGAAAGAAGAAGTGATAAACTCGTTATTAGCTATAATCAGCATATTTGCTTAATAATGCATAATTGCTTAGATAAGTGTATTTGCTTAATACTTCATATTTGCCTTAATCTCTTGATATGGTATAATTACGTATGGACACATATTCAACTTCAACAGAACACCAACGGCCGCAACGGCTTAAAAGAAAAGATTTGGTGATGGGAATTCTCTATAAATTTTCCGAATTATTTGAGTCGACTCAGGCTGAATCAATTAATGATATCGCAATTCCGATTGATCAGCTAAGAAAGCATCTCAAGGACCGTTTTGGAGTAGATTATACCAGCAATCAATGGGTATTCACTCAGTTAAGAAGGTATGAAGATGAAATTGGAGCCCGTCTATTTGAAAAATCGGACATGAAGAACGCCAATACGTTTAACCTTATTCTCCATCCACATATGATTGAATTCGTTCAAAAGCAACACTTATATGTCCCACAGAAAATCAAAACAGCAAATGGGATTTTTGATAAAATACACATCTCATCACAAGAGGGAGGAACTGTAAGCGTGTGTCTCGGTGCAGGCAGTACCATCTATTATCTCGCTCAGATATTTATTGATTGTATTACTGATTTACAGACCACCTATCAACTGTATACCCATAATGCCGGAATACTCCCCATGCTCTACAGCCAGCATGTAAACCATGAAAAGCTTCAGATCTTCAGTGCCGGAGGAGAACTGGATCCAATTACACGAACCTTGGTTGGCGACCCAAAGCAGATCTTCCCTACGAGAACATTCGATTTCATCATTCAGGGCACTTCTTTAATTCACGACGGGAATCTCTACATAGAATCTGAGAAGGAGCGTGTCATCAAGTCAGAAATCCTACACCACCATGAGGGATGCAAGATTCTGGTACTGACTAAACATGAATTTCAGGATGAACCGCTGCAGGGAATAGCTCCGTATGGCAAAATAACCGACTACGATTATCTGGTTGTTCCAAGAAGTGTGGGGAATAAGAACAAAAAGCGGTACGACTATCGATTCGAGCAGTATCTGGATCAACTGGAACCGGAGATTATGAATTGGAACTACTCGATTTACCATGTAAGATAACTCTTCAATGGTGGATTATTCGAGAGATGGGCCTTCAACTTGGCAATTTGAGATCTAGTAAGTTTCTAAAATCATCTACTGCTTTTCTTTCAGGGTAAAGTTTGCGGGATTGAAGGCATCGCTTCCCAACCAAAGATCGATTTGGAGACCACTATCGGAATTCTGTACGCTTGCGTGTTTAATCTGCCACCCTATAAGTTTCAGTCGTGCATCCCAAGCCATGTCCTGTCCAGCCATGAGGCCATAATACTCAGCAAGTTCGGGACGACGTGCTTTAGGATTGAGAGAACTGCGGATACGTTCTAATTCATCTTCCGAACGAGGTTTATCATCAAAAATACTCACATGGGCTCCATCCTCCTCTTGGTGAAGAGATACAACCATCCGAAGTGGGTTACCTTCCAGAATAAAATTTGTGAGTTCCCCTATTAGACGTCCGAGAAATTCTTTTCGCTTCATTGTTCAAAATCCTCTTGAGGTCGATTCGTTTTATACCAATGTAATACTCCAACAAGAAGACTTGCAGTGAGTCCACCGGCAAAACCATTGTTATAAAGATCCAGACCACCATGCCATGCTGCTGTCGACTCTACCATGAATAAGTGGATAAAACCTGCTATAAGCCCGACGATAATACCGAATTGCCCAGCCAAAGGAGCAAGTGTGGTGCAGAAAAGTGCTGCGAGAATCGGTCCGGGAGCCGTGAGGTCTTTACCGAAGAGTAACGTGGCAAGTACTGCACCAGCCACAACAGGCCATGTATTTTTTAGCGTTTTCCCGAAACAACCAAATCCCATGACCGTAAAAATCCCTCCCAGCACTGGACCATTGAACGGAGCACCAACAATAAAAACATATAGCCAAGAGGCAAAGCCG
>CAZTUL010000073.1:0-7980 GCA_964616275.1 uncultured Spirochaetaceae bacterium
CCGGGTTATGAGCCCGACGAGCTGCCAACTGCTCTACCCTGCGTCGACAAGAGCATACTATATCGAGGTATGATAAAAGAGTCAACAGGATAGGCAGGAAAGTTTACATTATGCATATGGGACAAAATGACACGCTTGTTGTTTTAGATAGATAGCAAAAGTCTGTTTTGGGACAACTTTCAACAGTTGTACATGAAAATTATCATGTATGGGACAAAATGACACGTTATGTAGTAAAAACCTCCAAATTTCACTGTTATTTATGCATGGTTGTGTGGTATTCGAAAGAATGCTTCTTAATCGGAGGTCCAGCTGTCTCATATTGAAATGTTAATAAAACTATATATAACAAAGAAATAAAAAATATATGAAAAATTCTCATAGAGTGGGCATAAAAGTTGGCACGCTTATTGCAAGTATATAGATGTCCGGAAAAACCGGAGATGAAAAAGAATCATAAAAATTACGGAGGTGTAATTATGAAATACATCGTTAACAGAAACCCAAGCTCAGTGAGCGTAGCAAGAGACTTCGACAGCCTGTTTAACAGCCTGTGGAACAACTGGGGAATTCCCTCAACCAAACTACCATCGGTAGACGTATGGGAAGATGAAAAAGCCTATGTAATTGAAGCAGAAGTTCCAGGCTACACAGAAAAGGATGTAGATGTACACGTCGACAAACACGTACTCAAAATCTCATCTGTATGCGAAGCTGAAACCGAAACAAAGAACGAAAAGAATGAGCCCAACTATCTCATTCGTGAACGAACATGCCGAGGATTCGAAAGAAGCTTCACCCTCCCAGAGGGAATAGATGAAGATAACATCGAAGGCGAGTTTAAAAATGGTGTGCTTACCATTACCATTCCAAAGGTACCGGCAAAGCAGCCCAAGAAAATTGAAGTGAAACTGAAGAAATAATTAATTAGGTACATCCACCCTGAGAGGGCCGTCAGAAATGGCGGCCTTCGTGCTATTCAAATGTTTGCATAAACTAACACTGGCTTGTAGCCAAAACTTTTGTTATATTGAAAGTAAAGAAAGTATGACACTATCTTTACAGAGAAATAGGAGGAAACATGGCATATTCAGAACCGTATGAAGCATTAGATGAAAAGACGCGGGAAATATCACGCGCCATAACCAGTCTCAGAGAAGAACTCGAGGCAGTTGATTGGTACAATCAACGGGTCGCCACCTCACAGGATGCAGAATTGAAAGCCGTAATGGCACACAACCGGGACGAAGAAATCGAACACGCTGCCATGACTATTGAGTGGTTACGCAGAAACATGGACAAGTGGGACGATGAACTTAAAACCTATCTCTTCACCTCCGGATCATTGACAGAAATGGAAGACGGTGAAGAAGGAGATGCTGCCTCAAGTGGTACCTCGTTGAACATAGGAAACATGAAATCGTAACCGAGGGAGAATTTCTATGGATATGTTGAAAAGAGAATTGGCTCCATTATCGAGCCATGTATGGGAAGAAATAGAAAACCGTGCAGCAGAAATCCTTCGCTCACGACTCAGTGCTCGAAAAGTAGTACATGTAGAGGGACCGAAGGGGTGGAACTATACCGGTGTTCCCGAAGGTCGACTTGATCTCGTAGATGACACTGGCGACGTTAAAGCCGGGGTATACCGGGTTGCTCCGCTCTCAGAAGCACGAGTTCGCTTTAACCTGAACCGATGGGAAATGGACAACCTGAACCGAGGTGCAAAGGATATCGACCTCGACTCACTCGATGCAGCTGCCGAAAAGATTGCCGATTTTGAAGAAAACGCAATCTACCATGGATTCAGTTCAGGTGGCATCGTAGGTCTTGCCGATGCTGCAGTTCACAAGCCTGTGGTATTTGGAAAAGACGGATCATCTATTATGGAATCTATCAGTGTTGCCTTGGTAACACTGCGTGCAAGTCACGCACAAGGACCGTGCACGCTTGTTGTGGGAACAAAAGGGTGGCTCGCTCTGAATAAAGAGATACAGGGTATCCCGCTTGTTGAACGCATAGAGCGACTCATTGGCGGAAAGGTAGTGCATAGCCTCGCCATTGACGGAGCATATCTGATTCCCTATGACGATGAAAATCTCGAGCTTACCATTGGTCAGGACTTTGCATTAGGGTATGAATCTCACGACACTAAAGAAGTAACGCTCTTTATTACCGAGTCGTTTACCTTTAGAGTACTCGATCCAAACCTCATTGTACCATTTACGGTATAACAAGTATTCAGACCTAACGAAAATCAACGAATCGCGGCACTCCCAGTTACTGCTGAGGAGTGCCATTTTATAATACTCGAACCATAAGCACCAGAAGGGTTGTTCTCGGATGATCGTTGGTGATAGATTATCTTCCATGCAAGACAGTACTGCCAAACAAATTCGCCAGAATAAAATGGGTGTGAAACCCGTGGGATCACTCCTATTCTCCATGGGCTTACCCATCATGATCTCAATGATGGTACAAGCACTCTATAACGTGGTTGACTCAATATTCATTGCTCAGATAGGTGAACACGCACTTACCGCGGTGTCGCTCGCATTCCCAGTACAGATGCTCATGATATCTATGGGAGTCGGTACGAGCATTGGGGTGAATTCGCTGCTATCACGAAGACTGGGACAGCAGCGGCATCAGGAAGCCTCCGAAGTTGCCATGCAGGGACTTTTTCTTTCGGTAGTAATCTGGATTGGATTTGCACTCGTAGGAGCACTCCTTTCACCATACTTTTTCCATTGGTTTACCAACGACCAGGAAATTATCACGATGGGGCAGACTTACCTGCTTATTTGTACAACACTCTCGTTAGGAATCTTTGGGCAGTTCGTCTGTGAACGAATCATGCAGGGAACAGGCGATACCATCCACCCCATGATTACTCAAGCCTCAGGTGCTATTATCAACATTATTCTCGATCCCATTCTTATATTTGGATTGTTCGGAGCTCCAAAACTGGGAATCGTCGGGGCTGCAATAGCCACCATCATAGGACAGATGAGTGCACTTGGGCTCGCGCTCTTCTTTATGCTCAGAAAAACACATGACCTTCAGTTCAAATTTTGGGGATTCAGACCTAACGGACACATTATTAAAGAAATTTACCAGGTTGGACTTCCCTCAATTATCATGCAGTCAATTGGTTCGGTCATGAGCATAGGCATGAACTCGATTCTTATCACATTCTCAGCAACTGCCGTAGCCGTTTTTGGTATCTATTTTAGATTACAGAGCTTCATATTTATGCCGATCTTTGGATTGTCGACCGCTATGATATCCATTGTTGCCTACAATTTTGGGGCAAAAAATCAGAAGCGAATAACTGGAACTATCCGCATTGCCATATACATTTCGGTTTGCATTATGCTGGTGGGAATCTCATTGTTTCAACTCTTTCCCAAGGCCCTGCTTACCCTGTTTAATGCATCGGAAGATATGATGGACATTGGTATGGGAGCATTACGAATCATAAGCTTCCATCTCCCCTTGGCTGGTATCTCAATCATTTTCAGTGCATCGTTCCAAGCTCTGGGGAAGGGTATCTACAGCCTCATGCTCTCTGTAGTTAGGCAACTGGTCTTTCTGCTTCCTGCTGCCTACATACTCTCTCTCGTTGGAGGTCTTGAGGCCGTATGGTTTGCTTTTATTGTCTCTGAACTCGCGTCCATCGTGATGAGCAGTACGCTGTATCATCGAATATATCATCGGACTATACGGACTTTGGTTCCTCTTGCACACGCTGTGCCAGCACCTAATACGGCTCAAGATTCATGAGCAGTCGTTTTTCTTAGGAAATCCAGATCTCTTTTACAGGTGCCTCGGGGCATTAGAAGAAATCTGCTGAACGACCCCATTCGAAGTGCTCTTCTTTAATCGCGTCATGGTGAGGCATGGGATAGAACAGAAACCCCTCATGGTGCCGAGCAATAAAGAACCCTTGACCAATACGATTATAGGTAAACGATATATTTGCAGAGCGATCAATTGTCTTTGAGCGTTTCCCAGGCTGGTCGCGAAGTTCCGCAAGACACATTTTCACATGCTCAAGTTCCTGAAGAGACAGTTTGCTGGAATCAGAACTACTAACGGCAAGATTCATATCGGCAAAAACAATGGCTGGAACTGCTATATGATTCGTGGTATCGAGCAGGTAGCGAGAAAATGGTTCAGGCGGTAGGCTGCTCGCAACAAGCGGTGTCACTGGGCACAGCTCCTTATAGAGGGCACGGCCATTCCACTGAGGGGGAGGTGCATAGAGTCCCTGGGTTATCTCCAGACATCGGCCATCTTTTGTAACCAGATACATATTACCCATATACCGCAATGGAACTCGTTCGAGTACACGATACACACTGAGATAGACTGAATTCTTTGGAGTTCCATCGGCATGAGGCTTACAGGCACGGCGTGCATAATCCCAGTCGAATTCACTGGTAAACTCTCCAGTCAATTCAATAAATATGAGCTCTTCAGAGGCTGTCTTATGTTCTCCCATTGCCATGTACATGCCGAATTCATCACTTGGTAACATGGAGGCAACTAATGCCTCAGAGGGTGAAATCAGTAAATAATAATGCATGGGACACCTCCTATATGGTATCATGTGCTATCAAAGTGTATCATACTCAGTGTAACTATCAATCATGAACTGAGTAATTGCCCAAAATTGTCACTTCTGTTACGGTACATATATATATACCCCTTGTGGATAGGAGGTCTGCATGTTCACCATTCTAGACAAACAACGACTCTCTACGGAGGTTTTTCGCGTAACCATAGCAGCACCTCATATTGCCAGGGAGAGAAAGGCCGGACAATTTGTTATTGTACAGCAAGGTGGAGACTACGCAGAACGTATTCCGCTCACCATTGCCGATGCAGACTCCGATGAAGGATCGATTACTCTCGTGTTTCAAGCAGTAGGTGAAGCTACTCATAAGCTCGCCGTACTTGAGCCTGGGGATGCTATAGAGAATGTTCTCGGACCGTTGGGAACACCTACCCACATAGAACGTTACGGAAAAGTAGTCTGTGTGGGCGGAGGAGTCGGAGTTGCTCCCATGCATCCCATTGCTCAAGCTATGAAGCAAGCAGGGAATGAGGTGAAAATCATCATTGGTGCACGAAACGAAGAACTGGTGATTCTTGAAGAAGAGATGCAGAAAATTGCCGATGAACTCATTGTCTGTACCGATGACGGCAGCTACGGACGTAAAGCTCTCGTAACAGAGCCGCTCAAAGAGCTGTGTGAAACATGGAAACCTGACCTGGTTGTTGCAATTGGTCCACCTATCATGATGAAATTCTGCACAGCCACAACACGACCATTCAATATTCCAACGATTGTTTCGCTGAACACGATTATGATTGACGGTACCGGCATGTGTGGCGGCTGTCGTGTAAGTATTAATGGGAAGACGAAATTTGTCTGTGTTGACGGTCCGGAATTTGATGCATTCGCTGTAGATTGGGATAATCTGCTGCTTCGCCTTGGTACGTATAAACCACAGGAACAAGAGGCACATCACCGTTGTCACATTGGTTTGAATATTAACGAGGGAGATGCGTAATGGGACACATGCACCTGGCTGAGCTTGATGCACAGGCACAACAGCTACTGAAAGATTATTCCGGAAGGGAGCTCAAAGCTAAGGATCGATTGGCAATCCCTGCTCAAGAGATGCCTGCCCAAGAACCCGGAGAACGGGTAAAGAATATGGAGGAAGTGGCACTAGGGTATACCGATGCACAAGTCCGCCTAGAGTCTCTCCGATGCCTGCAATGTAAAAATGCCCCTTGTATTGCCGGATGTCCCGTGAGCATCGATATCCCCCGATTCATTGCGAAAGCTGCCGAGGGAGACTATGAAGGCTCGGTGAATGTGATTAAAGAGAGTTCTATGCTTCCTGCAATTTGTGGGCGTGTATGTCCTCAGGAATCGCAGTGTCAGTTGACCTGTACGGTGGGAAAGTCACTTAAGAGTATAGATAAAGCAGTGAATATTGGTCGAATCGAGCGATTTGTCGCTGATTGGGAAGCGGCATCCGGGAAGCGTGAGCACCCGACTATTGCACCTCCTACCGGTAAGAAGGTCGGTGTTGTGGGTAGTGGACCTGCGGGCATGACCGCTGCAGCTGACCTGCGAAGAGAGGGTCATGAAGTAGTCATGTTCGAAGCCCTGCATAAAGCTGGCGGTGTTCTTGTGTATGGTATTCCCGAATTCCGATTGCCAAAACGGATTGTACAGGAAGAACTCGACGCACTTTCTGCTATGGGAGTTACGATTGAACATAATTTCCTTGTGGGGCGTACAGCAAAGCTTCATGATCTCATGGAAAAAGAGGGGTTCGATGCTCTGTTTATCGGTTCTGGTGCCGGTCTGCCGAAGTTTTTAAACATAGCCGGAGAGAATCTCATTGGGGTGTTCAGTGCAAATGAGTATCTTACTCGAAGCAATCTCATGCGTGCCTACGAACGTAACGTAGCAGGGACCCCTCTCTATGGATCAAAAAAAGTCGCAGTATTCGGTGGTGGCAATGTAGCCATGGACTCGGCTCGTACGGCACTACGACTTGGGGCAGATGAGGTGACCATTGTATACCGACGTTCTGAAGCTGAAATGCCTGCTCGAAGAGAAGAGATTGCACATGCAAAGGAAGAAGGGGTGAAATTCCTCTATCTCCATGCACCGCTGCGAATACTTGGCGATGAAAAGGGTCGAGTCAATCAGGTCGAATTGATTACCTGCGAACTGGGTGAACCCGATGCTTCCGGACGACGTTCTCCTGTTGAGATTCCGGGAAGTGAAGCACTTTACGATTTCGATACAGTCATTGTTGCGATTGGTAATGCCTCGAACCCCCTCATTGAGCGAACAACCAAAGGCCTCGAAGTCAATCGATGGGGTAATATCATCGTGGACGAAGAAACGTGTGCAACATCTATGAAAGGAGTCTACGCGGGCGGAGATATTGTACTCGGTGCGGCAACAGTCATTCTTGCTATGGGACAAGGAAGAAAAGCCGCAAAAGCAATGCACGCTTATCTTACGACCGGGGAGGGTGCTGTGTGAGCACGATTTTCGATTACGAATCAGTAATCTGCCACATCGGAGCACTGGAAAAGACCGAGGCGATTAATGAAGTTATCGATAAATGTTCCATTTTCAAGACCCTTCCCGATATCGACCGATTCCGCAGGGCTGTGCATAATCGTGAAGCCATTGAGACTACTGGTATTGGACATGGGATTGCTATTGCACATGGTAAGATCAGGAATCTGAATCATGTTCAGGTAGGTCTTGGCTTGTCTGAATGTGGCGTGGAGTATCATGCAAAAGACGGTCATCCGGTCCACTTTCTCTTTGTGATAGCAAGTTCCCCAACAAGGCAGTTTGAATATATTCGAACCTTGAGTGCCCTGCTCAGAACTGTTCGTAGTCCTGAAGTTCGCGATGAACTACTGAAACTGGATGAGAACTATGAGTGTGCTGATCCGCTCTCCACACAAGGTGTCTCTCTCATGCGCATGCTTGCAGACCAGCATTTTAGCTGGATTTGGAATACGACTACCTAAAACGTGCCATATTTAATACATCTGATGCTCTGTAATTACCAAGTTCACAACCATGTCGTGCGGTTCGATGGGTAGTGTCGGTTGAACCTGCATTGCATAACACACCCCAATACAGAGTGCTTCACCGCAAGATTGTGCGAAGAAACGATCATAGTACCCTTTTCCCCGTCCGAGTCTTCTGCGATGTGGTGTATAGGCAAGAGCCGGGACGAGCACTAGCGTTCTGCATGCCTCGGGTAATTCAAGCGGTTGCCGGTATGCAGCATCCGGTTCATAGACAGAGAGGCTTCCACGAGCTATATTCGATCTCCAATCGCCCTTCATCTCATAAAACCGCATAGACCCATCTTGTTCACATCGTGGCAATGCAATCCGCTTACCTTGTGCAACTGC
>CAZTUL010000073.1:8080-9986 GCA_964616275.1 uncultured Spirochaetaceae bacterium
TCAAAAATAGTGGAGGTGTACGAAACAATGTATCGAACGGGGTGTTTCCAGGCTTGTTCTCCGCGAGCCTTCCGTGACACGTACACTTCCATGGAAATATCGAAAAGGAGCGGAATGGTCGATATCGTGAGTTCAATGGTAGTTCCTATACGATTGCCATGTACCCGTGGAATATATGAGAGGGTATGACCCACAGCACGTGAAATATCATCCGGTGCACTCGTATCGGCGAAAATAATTCCCATACAGATAATGGAAGCAAATCGTACCACAGCAGAGAAAGGATCTTCCCAACCGTTACCCTGTAGTGCACGAACACAACCAATAATAGTTCCCATCATGAGAAAGAATCGAAATTCTCTCCGATACTGTAGAATAGGTAACGCAATTACCCATAACAGTACGAGAAAAGAGAGAAAGAACAGCACAAGGCCGGTCAGAGAAGTCGTGCTTATGATAAGTGAAAAAAGCAGCAAAGCTCCTATTTTGGTAATAGGGTTTACGCGGTGCAAAAAAGTGCCTCGATCGGAGTAATGAAACAAGTTCAGTTCAACCATGTAAGATCTCCAACAGGGATAGGGTGTTGTCTATACTTCGGTCGTCTGATTCCGTATTGCTCTATGGTATCGATTACCTCTGCGGGGTGACCGTTCACCACCATCTTTCCAGCATCAAGTACCAGCAATGCATCTGCATGGGCAAGGAGTTTTTCGATTTCATGTGTTGCCACAACAATGGTAGTTCCCTGTTCATGTAATGTCCGTAATGATTCAAGCACTGAAATGATTCCGAGGTAGTCGAGGTTTGCAAAAGGTTCATCGAGCATAAGGAGTTGAGGTTGCATGACTAACACACCAGCAATCGCCAGTTTTCTCCGCTCACCTCCGGAAAGTGTGTGAGGTCGTTGGTGTAATACTGATTCCATACCCAACAGCTGTACTGTTTCGTTGAGCCGTTTAGATTGTTCATCAAGCGAAAGTCCCAAATTCTCCATACCAAAGCGGATGTCCCGTTCTACTGTCTGACCTACAATCTGTGTATCGGCATCCTGAAAGACAAGGCCAACTGAGTGATTTCTCTGTGTGGGTTTCTTGGTAAGATTCGTTCCATTAATACTGATGAGTCCTCCGGTAGGCTGTAAGAGACCCTTGATGCACCGAAGCAGGATACTTTTCCCAGTTCCATTTCTCCCTGAAAGCACAGCAAAAGATCCCGGGCTAACGGAACATGAGACATCCGAAAGAATCGGGTGCTCAGCTGTGATAGAGAATGTGAGGTGATCAATTTCCAGTATTGATTTCATCAGCTGTTTCTTCCACTCCTTTGTCTGGCTGTACAAATTCTCGAACTCTTCGGGCAAAGAGATTTCCCAACAACACGACTGCAACAATTTTCACAAGGTCGCCGGGTAGGAATGGAAGAAATCCTGCAACTAGTGCCTGTGACCAGGAAATAGAGAGTACAAATTTCATGTAGGGAATCCCGATACCATAAATAATCAGGGTTCCGACTACTACTCCGAGAATCATCCAAAGCAACTGTTTTTTTGATACCTTATCTGTTTTTGTTTCCTGAGGTATGCGAAAGCCTCTATCGGTCAGGTATCCTGTAATGGGTGCTGCTGCTAACCAGCTTATGAGAAACCCGCCTGTTGGTCCGGCAAAGTGGGCAAATCCACCAATGCCGCCGCTGAATATGGGTAACCCCATGGCACCGAGCGAGAGGTAAATGGCAATAGCAGGACCTGCAATCTTTTTTCCACCGAGCACTCCTGCAAGTAGAACAAATGCAGTCTGCAGGGTAATCGGTACCGGACCAATGGGGATGGTTACATAGGCTCCTGCAACAAGCAGTGCAGCAAAGAGTGCTATGATGATTATTCTTCGTACATCCATGACAGTCTCCT
>CAZTUL010000074.1:0-9844 GCA_964616275.1 uncultured Spirochaetaceae bacterium
GCCATTATTTGCCTCCATCTTTGAGAATATCCGCAGAGGGACGATCGAACACATGGTCAGATACCATTTTGTTACGCATGATATGATCTTCAACAATTGCCTTGGCAACTGCTGCATCTACTTTTCCGTAAATTACCGGAGGCATACCCGGAGTCAGAACTTCAACTGTAGGTTCCACATAACAGAGTCCCATACATCCTGTTTGGGTGACCGATACATTTTCAACCTTGTGAGCGTCCAATTCCTGCAAGAATGCATCGAGCACTACCTTAGCACCTGCAGCAATACCACATGTCCCCATTCCAACGATGATCTGGGAATCCTTGCCGGCGATGTCTCTCTTCTGGATTTCACCTTTCTTGGTGTCCCGAAGCTTCCGTAACTCCTCCAACGTCATCTTAGCCATTATAGCCTCCTAACCCGAATCAATGTGAGATTCGGTTCCGAATTTCATTCAAAGCAGTCTCTTGAGACTGCAGATATGTTCTCAATAGTTGCAGGGCACCAACAGATTCAAAAGAACCCAACAACTCTTCCAGCTCAGCTCGATTCACTTCATAGGAATCGTGCTTATCAGCAACCGTTAACGACCGGTAAACCAGTAAGTCGTACGCTCCTGGGAAAGAAATCATCGACAAAAGAGTCGATACCATGCTTCCCATTGGCGGACAATCGATGTGATTCAGGGGAAAGGAGAAAAAAACCTTAGTACCCTGACCCACTTCTGATTCGAGAGAGAATGCCCCTTCAACCGCTTCTACCGCTTGGATAAGAAACGGAATACCCAATCCAACCTTTCTTTTGGCGTGTTTCACGCCATCAGTATAGAATGGATCGGTCACTCTCGTTCGAACCTCTTCACTCATCCCCTTTCCATTATCCTCAATCAGAAATGAAATCTGTGTGTCATTTTCCTCTATATTCACGCGAATGGAGCCTGCATTCGACTCCACCGCATTTTGGAAAATATCGGAAAGAAAATCACACAAGGATGCGTGCATAGTGTCATATGGTTAGCTGAACTTGGCAATAATGCCAGGCAGCTGATCCTTTGTTACCTTTCCAAACACCTCTCCGCCAACAGTCATTACCGGAGCAAGTCCACAACAACCAACACAGCGGACACCCTCAATCGAGAACTTGCCATCATCGGTAACCTCACCAATCTCTATCCCTATGAGGTGAGTCAACTCTTCAATGAGTCCGTCTCCTCCTTTCAGATAACAGGCAGTTCCAAGACATACTTGGATGTTATGATCGCCTGGCTTTGTTGTTTTAAAGAAATGGTAAAACGACAGCACACCATAGATAGTCGCAAGTGGAATATCCAACAATTCAGCAACTGTATCAGCCGATTCTCGGGATACAAATCCAAACTCCTCCTGCACGCGGTGCAAGACCATAATTAAATTACCTGGCTTATGTTTCCATTCATTAATGAATGCAAGCAGGCCTTCGGAGAATTTGTTCTCTTCTTTCATAGCAGACTTGGAACCTCCAGAACTCAGTATTCAATTATCTATTGTAGCGGGTATAAATGAAAAGTACAATATGAAATTCGACATGGTTATCCAATTTTTTATGGATAAGTCAATTTATGAACCAAGATATTGTAAAAAAACGAGTTTTATTGTATCATTTTTCACATAAAAGGGGATTTTTTCATGAATAGTGACATGATTATTCGAATAACAAGATACTATCGTATACTTAATCGACTTCGATCGTTAGGTTTAGAGAAGGTATTCGCACATAACCTCGCTGATGCAGCAGGGGTTTCGGCTGCTGTCGTACGTAAAGACTTCTCACTTCTAGAGATTCACGGTCAAAAACGCGGTGGTTATGAAATACATGATCTCATCAGCCATCTAGGAAGAATACTCGGAAAAACCGATGAACCGCAGAATGTAATCATCATTGGGTGTGGCCGAATCGGGAAAGCACTGATGCACTATAATGGGTTTGAGCCCGATGGTATTCGCATTGTTGCAGGCTTCGACTCAGATCCACTGGTATACAGTGACAGTACACATCCAGTCCCGGTCTACCCAACGAGCAGATTGGAAGAAGTTACGAATGCATTCAATGTTACCGTAGCAATTATAACGGTACCGGAATCGGCTACATCTGATAGTTATCACCGCCTTTTAGCTGCCGGGATTCGCGGAGTTCTTAACTTTAGTCCCATTACTCTAAAGCCAGTCAAACTTGATGATGGCACCTTCCCGATTGTTCATAATATGAATATCGCTCTGGAGCTTGAACAGATTTTCTACGAACTCCAGTTCCCAAAAACCGAATAGACTCTGACTATTTCTCAGTAAGGAACACCATAACAGGAAGATGGTCTGATATCCCCTCATTTTTTCGAACATCCCACCGGTATGGATGCTTTTCATCGTCAAGAAGTGCCTGTGTCGCTCCTACTGTTCCACGAGAAAACTCCAATCCAAATCCATCAAAGAATGCAGGAGAGAGCAAGATTTGATCAAAGGTTTCCCAGACTCCTTCATACCAGTATGAACCAGGCATTTCAGCTATCAGAGTCTGTGTAGAATCAAGCCACCAGGTATACCAACTATCGGCATGTGGTATAGTACCCCCGACTACAAGAGACCCTTCAGCTCTATGCTGCTCTGCAAGTGGAGCTTGAACTGGGATTAATGCAGTTTGAAAAGCTTGATTTTCCCGGAAGTAGGTATCTGCACTCTCATTAAAATCTCCGGCAATAACTATGGGTAGAAATGGCTCATCTTCTACAAGTTGTGCTGTCCGATCAGCTAACATTCGTGTTGTTGCAATACGCAGAGCTTCAGTTTCTAAGACACCTTCTCTACGAGATTTTGCATGGAGGATAAACACTGCAATTTCCTCTCCATCAATAGATACCCGTGCCTCCAGAACCGATCGAACAGATGCAATGCTGTGAATATGAGCAGATGTAATAGGGAATTTACTGATTATTCCGACCTGAATAGCTGAACTTTCATCGGCAGTAGCGGCATACCATTGGTACCCTCGTGACGCCAAAGGACCTTGTAATAAATCCTCTAGTACTCCAACATGTTCAATCTCCTGCAGAAGGACAATATCGGGAACTTGACCATGGCCTTGGGTAATCGCACGTGCTGTCTGGGTAAGCCGCTGCCTATACTTCGCAGATGTCCATTGTGATTCGGGAGTATATTCAGGATACTCATTACCAGTAACAAGAGCATCAAACAGGTTTTGTACGTTATACGTCTGAATCATTACTTCTGAAGTCGGGGTGGTGTCGTTGAATAGATCACAACCGCATCCTAAGAGGCATGCAAGTAGTAAAATCCCCAGAGTCACTGCGATAAGAGCTAATCTCCCATTTCTGTTGGGTGCATACATACAAACCTCCTGAAGTGTAATCCTATACATAGGTATTACTTCATGAGGATTCATTTCACTGCAAATATTCCAGGGAGAATAGTTCGCTATTCGCTCTGCTTTTTCACTTGATAAGAGAAATAGAGTGCTGCCAAAGCATCATCACCATCGGTCTGTGCACGAGGCATTACCTGTGCATCCAAGATTGCCTTATACACGTGTTGCATTCGTGATTCTTTGGGTGAAAGATTTCGCGTCATGGCAAAAGAAATTGCCCAAATACGTGACCACTCCCGGTGTTCGAATGCACTAGCTATTGCATCACGCTGCTGGTCGATATCTACAATATCTCGAGCTTCTTCAAGAAATCCGGTAAGAAAATCATCAACACCAAGATTTTTCTGCTCATACAACTCGCCCAGTGAAGGAGTGAGTTTTAGGAACCTTGCAATCACAGCGTATCGAGTCTGTCTGAATGAAGCACCACGCCCTTTCTTTGCCGCGAGAAAAAGATCTTCAAAGAATCTGCCCTCTTTATCCATAATATCTCGGGCTACAAGAAAATTGAGTTCTTCACTTATGGTAGTTGCTAACTCGCTGATTGATTCCACACGTGATAAATAACGGCTATCTTTAGTTACCCGTGCCAATGACTTGGCCGCTATAGAGCGTGAAAGAACAGTTCCATGTTCGAGTAGGTACACAAGGGCACGCTCAGCTTTTTCATCATGGAACAACGCCCCGAGTGCGTAAATGGATTCAGCTTGTGTATATGAATCTGAATCGAAGGCATCGTGAATCAGCTCATCGACTAACGAATAACGGGGACGGTCAAAAAGACCTCGAATTACTTCAGCTTTATCGTTAGAAAATGGCGAAGCAAGAGTTCGTCGAATCTCACCAGTTGCAACACCGGTGAGATTAGTGCCAAGACTTAACAGTAATGATTTTCGCTTAATGGGATCGGTAGCTTTATCGAGCCGATCGATGTCTATGAATGCTCGAAGTCCATGAAGCGAGAACATAATTTGTGCAGCATCTCGAGTTGAAAGGCTTCCTTTCTCACGTAATGAGCCACTGAATACTAACCCTAAAATCGAAAGTGCAAGAGCAAGAAAGAACGTGAGTACATAGGAATTTCCGAATCTGATTCCCATAATGATAAGCTCATGTGGGATTCGTGCTCCTTCAGTAGCTAATGCCCCTCCTGTCAGACCACTGAGAAGTGCAATAATGGCAATTACGAAGTTCACCATTGAGTTGAAGCCGACCCCTTCATCATCGGGAATAACACCAGCTAGCAGCCGCCGGATAAGAATACTTACAACACCCAGAAAAAAATTGCTCAGAAATCCTAGAAGAAAAAACCAGTACAATGGTGCAGTAAGTGGCACAATTATCCATCCAATGAGGCTGACTGCCAAGGCAAACCCACTCGCAATGATTAGAGGTCGAGAACCAAGTCTATCGCTGAAAAACTTGCAAAAGCTTCCCGAAAAGACAACCGATAGACCAACACCGATGGTATAGAGGAAGATCACGTTCGATGGAAGACGAACCTCCTTAGTAAGGAATGCAATACTCATCCCAAGCACGACAGTCACCGCCATGTAGGTCCAATAGACAAGTAAACGAATACGCGAGACTTTATCGGCCATGGCCTCTTTAAAGATTACCACGATAGTTCGGCCTTTCTTGTATTCGATATTTGTTCTGCAGGGGATTTTTCCCAGATGTGTGGAAGCAACTGTATTTGCCACTACTCCAAACATTTGTAACATTACCAAACCCACAACTCCGCCAAGGCTTTCAAGCGATGTGACGATAAAGTTGATAAACCGGGCAAACATGGTCGATGCCTGGAAAGCAACATTTGTATTACCAATCACTCTTCCGCGAGATTTACTCGATGTTATAGTCTTAAATGTGAAGTCATAGAGGACCACCCCAATCAGTCGAAAACAACAGAATAGTGTGTATACGGTGAGAAGGAGTGCAACAGCAAATGTCCCTTCAGCCCATAATAAGGGAAGGTACAGCAGACAGACAAACCCTCGCAGATACCAGGTAATGGTTTGAACACGTACCACATTTTTATTTCTAAACAGCCGAGCCATAACTGGAAGAAAGGCTCCAACAATGTACATAGCTGAGGCTATATATCCGAGAGCAAGGTTATTGGCTCCAAACTGTACTGCAAGAATATAGACGATGGTATCACCGAGCATACTGAAGCCAAGTCCGTTCCACACCTCGGACTTATAGAGTAGCGTTTGACCGACTCGCTTCTCTGCTTCAGATAGATATTTTGTTCGAACCATAATTCGCTACTCCGGCACTAACCTGTTGCGAGAGTGTGTGTTTAGATTTCCCCTCGATTCTGTATGATTTTACTGATGAGACCGTATGAAAGTGCTTCTTGAGCATCCAGCCAGTAATCACGATCTGTATCTTTTTTTACTACATCGATAGGTTGGCCGGTTTGTTCACTGATAATTGTATTAAGTCTATCTCGGGTTCGTTCAAGCTGCTTGGTATAGATTTCAATATCGGTAGCAACTCCCTCCATTCTGCTCATAGGCTGATGGATGAGATAACTCGAATTTGGAAGGGCTATTCGGTGTTCTGCAGGAACTGCAAGAAGCACCAAAGTAGCTGCACTTGCAATAAGACCCATGCCTATCATATACACCTCGTTTTTTATGAAGCGAACCATATCATAGATAGCGAAACCGGCATCTACATCACCTCCAGGCGAGTTGATGAATACTCGAATCGGATCGTCATTTTCTGCTTCTAAAATAAGTAACTGCTTGATAACCTTCTCTGCACTCTCCTTGTCGATTTCTCCAGAGAGCATGATGGATCGGGTCTGTAAATATTTATCCGACATAACGTCGGTTCCATTCTCTTTCTTTTCATTCTTTTCGGTATCTGCCATTGGTTTCTCCACGTATTCTTGAGTCTTGCGTGGTCAAAGTATACGGAACAAATCGTGAAATGAAAAGCCTTGTCTCCTATAGAACTATCGATTGGTGCAGCGGACCTGTTTACTCTTCGTTCACCACAGTCTATATTCTCATTATGAAATGTGCCACCGTAGCCATCATTGGCAGACCCTCGTCGGGTAAATCGACCTTAGTGAACACCATATGTGAGCGAAAAATCTCCATAACCGCATCTACCCCGCAGACCACGCGGAATGCAATCCGAGCAATATTCACCGATCAACGCGGTCAATTAATCCTCACAGATACCCCAGGATACCATGTGAGTGAGCAAATTATGAATCTCCGCCTGCAGGACACCACTCGGTTGTCACTCTCCGAATCGGACATGATTCTGTATCTGGTAGATCCAAAACGAAGTGCCGGAGCTGAAGAGCAGGCCATTGTGGATTTACTTCGAGTTACTAAGGTTCCGATTGTTATAGGCATTAACAAGCAGGATGTTGCAAAATCGGTAGAAATTGAGGAAGCTCGCAAATTCCTTTCCAGTCAATTTCCTGCAAGCACTCCTATACTTGAACTCTCGGCAAAGGATGATACAGGTGTAGATGAAGTTCTGATTGAACTATACAAGCTGGCTCCCGAGGGAGAATTGCTCTATCCGGAAGAGACCTATACAGATCAGCCGCTCGAATTTCGCATATCTGAAATCATCCGTGAAAAGGCGATAGCACTCGTAACTGAAGAACTTCCTCATGCGATATACGTTGAGGTTGCTGACCTTGAATACACAGCAGATTCGAGTTCTATTTGGGTGAGAGCGTTTGTAATTGTAGAACGTGAAACCCAAAAAGGAATCGTGGTTGGTCACGGTGGAAGCGGTATAAAAAAAATACGCCAGGGAGCTTTCAAAGAGATTCGAAAGCTGTTCCCCGGCATGAAGGTACAACTGGATTTACGGGTAAAAGCACAACCAAAGTGGCGAAAGAATCAGATTGTGCTCGACCGAATTCTCCGATGAACTCCGTCTAAACCGTCACTACATATATCGGGCAAGTATAGGTAATACCTTTCCCTTACCGCAGGTCTTTATGAACCCTGCGAGTTTAGGTCCACGTTCTTTACCAATAAGTACTCCATAGGCAACTTTAAAGAGCTCTGGTGCTTCAATGTTGCAGTTATGTGCAATCGCATAGATCTCTTCACTGAGTTGCTTTTCATCGTAATCGTCCAAATGGGAAACGGCAGCATGCAGTTGCTGAATTGCTGATTTCTGCACAGCATTCAGTTCCATTAATGAATCCTGTTCTCCTCGTAATACCCAGCGGAACTCTTCGGGGCTGAACTCAGAAATCCAGTTCCATGCACATACACACCGCTGTCTGAGACGTTCAATCTGCCCTGGGGTAACATCGGGCAAGCTTGCGACTACGGCATCAATATCGCCACTATTAATCTGGAGTAAATTACAAAGATGCCTGAACGGGATCTGATACGAAGCTTCACTAGGAATCCCCTTCACCTGAGAAAGTTCATAGATTCGCTTCTCTTTTGCTTTTCGTTTTTCATTGGCATCCTGAAGCCCAAAATAGATACGCTCGCAGGTATCGTAATCTTCATAGATTTTTAGCACGTCGAGGTCAAATGAAATAGCAAACTCGGTATTAGGACGTGAACTCACGAATAGATAGCGGGTAACTTCAGGGATGTATACTTCCAAAACATCGGGTAAGCTTACCACTTCACCAGACGAAGAAGAGATTTTTCCCCCACGTCCTTTTATACTGATAAAGTCGTACTGGAACGAAACTGGAGCAGAGGTACCGAAGACTTCAACCACATGTTTAGAGGTGTCGAATGAGCCTCCTTCACTGTGGTGATCTTTTCCTGCAGGTTCAAAATCGACCCCTTCATAGGCCCAACGCATGGGCCAATCTATTCTCCACGGCAGCTTGGCAGCACTAGTGGTTCGCAAATCAATAGTTTCCTCTTCTCCCGTCTCATCGTCTCGATAGGTAACTCCCCATTCGCCATCCCAACCAAGGATAGTTGTCGTATCCTTTCCGGTAAAATTACTGAATACCGATACGGGATACCAATCGTCAGGTAATGGCGAAGTACGATAGGTATCGAGGATTGCTTTTATTTCTAATCGCTTCTCGAGTGCGGTACGCATGCCTTCTGCATACACAGAACTGCGGTACCGTTGTGCCTGATAAAGATACTCCGGCTCAATGCCCACGACCGGAAGTAAGTTTTCCACAGCTTTCTCATTAGCTTCAGCGTAATTACTGTACTGTCCTGTGGTATCGGGTACGAGAGTTATTGGTTTTCGAAGATATGTTTTTAATAATTCGGGCTCAGGCATATTTTTGGGAACTTTTCTGAATACATCATAATCGTCCCATGAATAGATGAACCGAACGTTGTGCCCTTTTTCGCGTAAGGCACGTACAATAAGTTCTACCGAAATGATCTCTCGGAAGTTTCCAATGTGTACAGTTCCCGATGGAGTAATGCCTGAAGCACAGGTGTACTGATCCTTGGGACCTTTTTCTCGAACAATTTTATCGGCGTATATATCCGCCCAGTGTAGTGATACGGGTTGTTTACTCATGTGCCGGATTATAGCGAGGACTTAGGGGTGGTGACAAGCCTGGAGTTCAGATTTTAGGGGCTCAGTAGATAAAACCTTTTATTTTATAATATCCATGTATATAATTCGGTTATGAAACTCTTTAGAGATTCGCTGGTAATATGCATGTATTTGTGTGTCTCTCTTTTTGCACTTCCAGCTGTTGATACTGCTGTAGGTGGACCAACCTGGGAACAGGGCATTGCCTCATGGTACACGAGTGATCCAAATGGCCCTTTGACAGCAAATGGTGAACAGTTCAATCCAGAAGTTCTCGCCGCTGCTCATAGAACATTACCATTTGGTACGATTGTACGCGTGCATGATCAGAAAAACGGGCTGTCGGTAGATGTTCGGATAAATGATCGTGGACCTTTTGTCGATGGCCGTATTATTGATCTCACCCCAGCTGCGGCAGAGAAAATTGACATGCTTGAACGAGGTATTTCCCCTGTTGCGTTAGAGATTGTATATGCCCCTCGGGTTCCCGAGTCAAACTATAATCGTCCTGGTGATACTGGCTGGTACAAATTTCAACTCGGTGCATTCTCAAATACCCGTTCAGTGTACGATATGTATATGAAGCTTACTGCTCTCGGGTTCAAGCCAATGGTTGAGGTAACCCAAGAATCCCTACTTCGAGTAAGTGTCCGCTGGGTTCCAGAGAATCAGAAAAGAGATACGGAAAAAATCTTTGAGAGTTTAGGGTATACCTCGGTATTAGTTCGAGGTGATGTGATTCCGGAATAGGGAGATATATTCTAAAATGAGAATATTGCATACAAGGATTCTTTCAGCCAGAAGAAAAACTCCAATCTTGTCACTACTAGGAATGTTGACAGTCCTTAAGATTCTCCGTATTATCACCAAAGTCGGGCCTATAGCTCAGTTGGTTAGAGCATCG
>CAZTUL010000075.1:0-4179 GCA_964616275.1 uncultured Spirochaetaceae bacterium
TCTCATGATGAGTTAGATGAATCGGCACAGGATTTACTGTGTATCAACCTGGAGATGAATAATGGATCACGGGCAGTCGGTGAAATTTACGTAAACGCTAGATACGGGTATGAGGTCGCAGTTGATGTAGTATGCCAGGACGGGGTGGTTTCAACCTCTCCTAGACAAGTAATTTCCATACGACATGAACGAACTCATGGTACGGCAGTTTCAGATGATTTTAAGGACTATTTTCTTGATTCATATGCACGAGAGATATCACAATGGATTACATCATTACAAATGGGTGAATCTTTCACAGGTGCAGATGCATGGGATGGGTATTGTGTCATTGTAGCAACTCAGGCTGCAGGGAAGTCATTAGCCCTTGGGACAAGTGTTCAAGTAAAGACTATAGAGAAACCTGAGTTATACAAAAGAGCTTCACACATATAGATACCGTAGGTAGAACCGGTTTAAAGTGTGAGTTCGTAGGAGGTTAGTATGCTAACTTTTTCTGCAAATATTGAAATGTTTGCTCCGCCGATTGATTTTTACGATCGTTTCGCAGCCGCTCACCAAGTAGGTTTTTCTCATGTTGAATTCTGGTCATGGGAACAGAAGGATTTGTCCAGGGTTGCCTCAATCTGCAAAGACCTTTCCTTGGGAATTAGCTCAATAAGTGGAGATGGTTCTGAATTTTCGCTTTGTGATGATCGACATCAGAAATCATACATTGAGTATGCTCGGGCATCTATTGAGGCAGCTCACAAAATTGGGTGCAAGACGCTGGTGATTCACTCGAATGCTCTTGATTCACAAGGCCAGGTAGTTGATTCCTATGCCGATGTTCCACCTTTTAGACTATATCTCAATATGCTGAGAACGTTAGAACTGCTTGTACCTTATGCTGAGCAGGAAGGTGTAACTTTTGTGCTTGAACCATTAAATATTCATGTTGATCATCGTGGAAATGCGTTAAATACCATTTCACAGGCAGCCCATATTATTGAGAGTGTAGGGTCTCCACGAATACAGATTTTGTACGATATGTATCACATGCAAATTGAACAGGGAAATCTGATCCAGACATTCAGACAGTATCAGCAACACATCGGTCTGATTCATATTGCCGATAATCCAGGAAGACATGAACCGGGAACCGGCGAAATTAACTATGCAACAATATGTAAAGCTCTGGCCATTGAAAAGTACAAAGGTGTGGTTGCATTCGAACTTTCTCCTGAAACTACGTTTGAGGCGGCAGCGGCAGCAGTAATGTCTTTGCACTCAATTGGGTGAGAACTATGATAAGTATCAAGGATATTGCCAGACTTGCAGATGTTTCTGTTTCCACTGTTTCGCGAGTTATTAATGGGAAAACATGTGTTGCTGAGGATAAGAGACTTCGTATAGAGCAGGCGATTAAAGAGACGGGATTCGTTCCAAACCGTGCTGCACGTGATATGGTAATGAAAAATACATCGAAGGTAGGGATTTTTTTGCCTGACACCTTCAACCAATTCCAACGTCAGCTGTTCTCTGAGATTGCTCATAATTTGGAAGTTTTCGGGTACTATTCAAGCTTTTTCTTTGTTGCTACCGATAAACAAGGTGAACAGGCATGCTTACAGAAATTAAAAAGTGAACGATTGGATGGTGTAATTCTCTTAAGAGAAATTGAGATTCCAGAATTTCGCACATACCTCCTGCAGAATCACATTCCAACGATACTTGTTACGTTTGAAAACGCTCATTGGGAAGGCGCAACCAGCATTCATATAAGTGAGGAGGAGGCTGCTGCAGCTGCTGTTTCCCATCTCATTCAGTTGGGACATCAAGAGATTGCGTTGATGGGAGCTAAAAAATTCTCATTCGGAACTCAACGAGAACTCGGTTATAAGCGGGCGTTAGACCATGCAAGCATACCATATAATCCGGAATTAACTATGTATGTTGATTCGTATAATATTCCACAAGGGAAAATGGGTATGCAAAAGCTGCTTGAACGGAATGTTCCATTTACAGCACTTTTTGCTATAACCGATGAATTGGCGTTAGGTGCTATCAGGTTGCTGCAAGATTGTGGATATTCAGTTCCGCAGGATATCTCAGTGATTGGGTTTGATGATATTGAAATATCTTCGTTCACTATTCCGCGTCTCTCTACCATTCAACAACCATTAAAAGAGATGGGTCGCTTAGCAGTTTCTCTCTTGCACGATAAGATAAAGCATGCGGTGCAGGAGCAGAGAAATATCCATCTTCCGTTTGTTTTAATTGAACGTGAGTCGACTGTTTGTCGAAATTAGGTGTGTGCTGTTTGGCCTTCAATTATGTAACAGGCTTCAGCTTTGCACCGCAGCTTTCCCGGATAATCAACGTTGGCTGAATTTTAATATCCTTTCCTCGTCTCGTTCTTTTTGATTCAATCAGTTGCAGCAATCTTTCACAGGCAAGTACAGCAAGCTCTTCTCTTGGTTGGTGTACCGTAGTGAGATGTGGGTGAAAATAGGTACAGAGCTCTACATCGTCGTACCCCACGAGTGCAATATCTTCGGGAACCCGAATCTGTTTTTGTCTAAGTCCTTCCATAATCCCCAAAGCCATTACATCGGTATGCACGCATACTGCAGAGATTGATTCAAATAGGGCTGTATGATTCATGACGAGATCATACCCGGATTGAAATGTTCTATCTCCATAAAGGACTAGGTGTGAATCATCGGAAATGCCTGCACTCTCGAGGGCGGCATGGTACCCTCTTCTTCGTTGTTCGTATTCGTCATCGCCGGAGGCAGAAACACAGAGAATGCGCGTATGCCCTAGTGAGAGTAGGTGTTCTGTTCCCACATATCCACCTTTAAAATGATCAGCATACACTTGGTTGATTCCCTCCAACTTCTCTGTTTCTTGGTGGAAGTGGAGAAACACAAACGGAATTCCTGAATTACGAAGAAATTCGAGGGTCTCTGGATGAATCTGGGATCGAACAATTATGAGACCATCAACTTTCCGTCTTACAATCAGGCGTTTAATGACGTCAGCTCCGGTATAGCGATTTTCCTTAAATGCAATGATGAGGTCCATATCCCGACGCTCGAGGGTTTCTCTCAGCTGGGTGTGCAAGGAGCCGAAGTAGAGGTTAATGCCGAACTCGAGGTAGTCATCCGGATAGATAATACCAATAGTATGAGTCTTGTTTGTACTTAATCCGCGAGCATTTGCATTAAATTCGAAGCCCTGTTCTTGGGCTATTTTGCGTATTCGTTCTCGTGTTTCAGGGGATATAAGGGGGCTGTCATTCAGACTTCGAGACACGGTGGACTGAGATACACCGGCGAGTAGGGCTATGTCTTTTGTTGTAAGAGCCATCGACTTCCACCTATTGCATACGTATGCATATATCGTAATTGCTGAAATCACATTTGTCAATCAGTAAATAGCATAGTTAAATATCGGTAATCCACAATATAATTCTTTACAGAAGGGTGTTTTTCGTGTAGTATATGTAGCTATGAAACCGTATGCATAGAGATGATAATCGCGTGCATGCATGGGGGTAGTGTATCTACCAGAAAATCTGGATATATAGGTCAAGAAGGGGCGTCAGGAAGTCTCTTTTTACTGACTTATGGAGGGGAAAGTGATGGATAAAATCCAAGTTGGCATCATTGGAGCTGGGCGAATTGCCTATGTGCATGCACATAATATTGTGAGAAATATTCCTTTTGCTGATGTGAAAGGTGTTTCGGATCCTTATTTGACCGAAAAGGCGAAAGCATGGATTTCCGAATTAGGCATTACGAATATTTATGACAACTACCAGGCCTTATTACAGGATGATGAAATTCAGGCAATTATTATCTGTTCGCCGACTGACACTCATGCACAATTGATTCGTGAATCGGTACAAGCAGGTAAGGATGTTTTTTGTGAGAAACCCATGGACTTGAATTCAAGTGAGATCAAAAAGACTCTCGAAGTAGTAAAAGCCTCAGGTAAAAAGGTTCAGGTAGGTTTTAATCGACGTTTTGATCATAATTTTGCTGCATTGCGTGAAGCTGTAGTAACCAAAAAAATTGGTGATTTACACCTCGTCCGGATTACTTCTCGAGATCCATCTCCACCACCAGTGAGTTATGTAAAATCTTCCGGTGGTCTGTTCAAAGACATGACTATTCATGATTTTGATATGGT
>CAZTUL010000075.1:4279-9554 GCA_964616275.1 uncultured Spirochaetaceae bacterium
TATAATGATGCTTTTACCGCAGAAATGAAGGCTTTCCTTGAAGCTGTACGCGATGATGTTGATGTACCTGTTGGTGCTGTTGATGGGCTTAATTCTGTGCTGATTGCTGAGGCGGCTTTGAAATCATTGCAGACCGGCAAGAGCGTAAAAGTAGCTTACTAAGAGGAGCTGAAAACTATGAAGACTGCACTAAACCGTATTACCATGCCTCAGGTGCCTTTGCGAGTGTTTCTTGAGGCTGCTAAAACAATGGGATTTGATGCTGTTGAGGTGCGTAATGACCTTGCCGGCGGTACTATACTCGATTCTGTGCAACCACAAGATGTTCGTGAAATTTGTGAAGAAGTGGGTATAGATATCATTACTATCAATGCATTGCAGAGATTTAATGACCGTGAAGAGTTTCTAGATGCTCGTGTGCAGGAGTTTCGTCAGTTAACTGATATTGCCCGCGATGCAGGAATTACTGCGGTGGTGCTCTGTCCTGTTAATGATTTGGATGAATCGCGATCCTATGATGAGCGTATGGCAGATACAGTGCGGGCATTGCAAGTGTATGGTCCTGTGTGTAGAAAATCTGGTGTGCTCGCATACTTGGAGCCCTTAGGTTTTCCACAGTGCAGTCTTCGGTTTAAAAAGGATGCTGTTGCGGCGATACAGCAGTCTGGATTTGAGGATTGTTTTAAAATTGTTCATGATACTTTTCATCATTACCTTGCCGATGAACAAGATATTTTTCCTCAGATGACTGGGCTCATTCATATGTCTGGTGTGTTGGGAGGAAAAGCTCCTTCAGCAATAACCGATGATGATCGAGTATTGGTAACTGAGGGTGATGTTATGGCAAATAGAGAACAGATAGACGCACTTCGTGCTGCAGGGTATGATGGGTACTGTGCCTTTGAGTGTTTTTCACCTGAGGTGCAAAAGTTAGATGCAGCTGAACTTGCAGAGGGGATTCACCAGAGCTTGTCGCTGTTGTTCTAACGAAAAAAGGAGAGGAGAAGAGCCGTAATGATTTTGAAAAAAGAGACGGATTTTAGAAAAGGTTATCATCCAATAACAGAACTGAATGGCAAACATAGTGAAATGCTTCTGGACTTTGGAATTCTCACCTTGCACAAGGGAGATGAGTGGTCATGTGATCTCAATCTGGAACGTGCATGGTTGCTTATAAAAGGCTCTGTAGAGTTTGTGTGGGAAGGAAAGCGTCAAAATGCAAAACGGTTCTCATGTTTTGATGAATCACCGTCAGTACTACATGTTCCGGCACGAGTTTCCGTCACTATTAAGGCGATTGAAGATAGCGAACTTTGTGTGGAAAGGTCTGTGAACGAGAAGTCTTTTGCTTCTACGTATTATAGTCCATCAGATATCCGTAGCGATGTTTTTGGTGCCGGGGTTCTTAATGAGGCCTCAATACGGACTGTGCGAACCGTGTTTGATGGGGAAATAGCTCCTGAATCAAATATGGTTCTCGGTGAGGTAATCAATCATCCAGGAAAATGGTCCAGTTATCCACCTCATGATCATCCGCACCCTGAAATTTATCACTATAGATTTTTCCCGAAACAGGGGTTTGGCGTATCATTACTCGATGAAAATCCGTACCTTGTAAAAGATGGTGATAGTTCGCTCATTTTTCCCGATAAGACACATTCCCAGGTTGCTGGGGCGGGATATGCAATGTATTATATCTGGATGATACCACATCTTCCGAATGACCGCTGGCTTCCTACGACTCGTTATTTCCGAAAGGAGCACACATGGATGCTCGAAAAAGATGTGAAAATCTGGCCAGAATTACCGTATTCCGAGTGATCGATAAAGGAGGATGTAAGTTATGAAGAAAATACGTTTGACCATGGGACAAGCTCTTGTCAAATTTTTAGATAATCAATATGTCGAGTTTGACGGACGTGAACAGAAGTTTGTTGATGGCGTTATGGGCATTTTTGGTCATGGGTGTGTGGTCGGTATAGGTGAAGCACTACAGGAATCCGATCACTCGCTGAAATTTTATCAGGGACATAATGAGCAGGGTATGGCACATGTTGCGATTGCATATGCAAAACAACATAGCCGTAAGAAGATTTTGGCCGTAACCTCCTCAATTGGACCCGGTGCTCTGAATATGGTGACTGCAGCAGGCCTTGCAACCACGAACAGAATTCCTCTGCTGTTACTTCCGGGTGATGCGTTTGCCTGTCGGCAGCCCGATCCAGTGCTCCAGCAGGTTGAACAGTTCAATAACTATACAGTTACCAGCAATGATGCATTTCGTGCCGTTACACGCTATTGGGATAGGATTGAACGACCTGAACAACTTATGAGTGCCGGTATACAGGCTATGCGCGTGTTGACCGATCCCGCGGAGACTGGTGCGGTATGTCTTGCCTTACCTCAGGATGTACAGGGTGAAGCATATGATTATCCCGAAGAGTTCTTCCGTAGACGAGTACACGTAATTGATCGTCGACCCCTTTCACAGCGAGGAGTTGAACAGGCTGTTGAACTAATCCGAGCAGCAAAACGTCCTTTGGCTATTTGTGGTGGAGGCGTTCGTTATTCGGAGGCGGGAGAAGTGTTTGGCGATTTTTGTGATACTTTTACCATACCATTCGGTGAAACCCAAGCTGGAAAGAGTGCAGTTACCTGGGATCATGCCATGAATCTTGGCGGTATGGGAGTAACTGGTGGGCTTGCAGCCAATATGATTGCAAAAGATGCTGATCTCATCATCGCAGTGGGAACGCGACTCTCTGACTTTACTACCGGAAGTAAGTGGAGTTTCCAGAACCCGAATGTGAAAGTGCTCAGTCTTAATGTGCAGGGTTTCGATGCTTATAAAATGGATGGAACCCCTTTATTATGCGATGCAAAGGCCGGTTTGGAAGCTATCAAGGTAGAGCTTGAACGTATTTCATATGCTCCCGAGGCAACCTATGCTCACGATATTGAGCAGGCAAAATTAGCTTGGAAAAAAGAGGTTGATACTCTGTATACCACAGAGATGGGTCCGAATGGTATCTATTCTCAGATGAGAGCATTAGGAATCATGAATGAAGAGGTATTTGAGAAAGATGCTATCGTAGTAGGTGCTTCGGGAAGTCTGCCTGGGGATTTACAGCGTGTCTGGCGATGTCGGACACCTGAAGTCTATCATATGGAGTATGGGTTCTCCTGTATGGGCTACGAAGTGCCAGCGGCATTAGGTGCCAAACTCGCTGCACCTGATCAGCCGGTATATTCAATGGTAGGCGATGCTAGTTTTGTTATGCTGCACTCTGAGCTTCTTACAAGTATTCAGGAAGGTGTGAAAATTAATGTGATGCTTTTTGATAACAATGGGTTCGGGTGTATCGACAATCTGCAGAGAAGCCAGGGAATTCCTAAGTTTGGTTGTGAACTTCGGTATCGAAATCCAAAAACTGGAAAGATTGATAGCGGTGGAGATCTTATTCCTGTGGATTATGCAAAGATTGCTGCGGGGTATGGGTGTAAGACCTGGACTGTTCGTACAAGTGATGAACTGAGAGCAGCATTGAACGAGGCAAAAAAGAGTCCTGTTTCCACATTGATTGATATTAAGGTGGACTGGGATTCCATGACAGATGGATACTTGAATTGGTGGAGAGTGGGAACTCCTGCAGTCTCAAAGAAAGACTCAGTTGTTGAAGCACATGAAAAACTCATGCAAGAAGTTGCAAAAGTTAAAGAATTCTAAGGATAGGGTCGTATGGACAAGAAAAAGGTTAAGTTAGCAATTGCTCCGATTGGTTGGACAAATGATGATATGCCCGATTTGGGGCGTGAAAATACGTTTGAACAGTGTGTCAGTGAGATGGCTTTAGCAGGATTTACCGGAAGTGAAGTAGGGAATAAGTATCCTAAAGACCCTGCAGTTCTTAAGAAGGCTCTAGATCTTCGTGGTATACAGATTTGTAATCAGTGGTTCAGTAGTTTTCTAACTACGCAGGATTATGAATCGGTGGAGAAGGCTTTTATTGAGCAAATTGATTATCTTGAACCCCTTGGGTGTCGAGTAATTGGTCCTGCTGAACAAGGGTTGAGTATTCAGGGTCAGATTAACACCCCAGTTTTAACTGCTAAGCCCTATTTCTCAGAAGAACAGTGGGCTAGTTTTACCTCAGGAATGAATCGTCTTGGAAAGGTTGCCCGTGATCGGGGATTCAAATTGAGTTACCACCACCATATGGGTACTGGGTGCCAAACTATGGAAGAGGTTGATCGTTTTTTAGCAGAAACTGATCCTGAATTAGTGTGGCTCACCTTTGATTCGGGGCATTTTGCTTTCTCTGGTGTGGATCCTATAGAAGCAGTGAAGCGATACATTAAGCGTATTGGACATGTTCACCTTAAGGATATTCGGCCTGCAGTTTTTGAGAAGGTAAAAGCAGAGGATATGAGTTTCCTAGATGCGGTTCGTGCGGGTGTATTTACCATACCTGGCGATGGTTCAATTGATTTCCCCTCAATCTTTGCAGTTCTTGAAGATGCTGGATACGAAGGATGGATGGTTGTTGAGGCAGAACAAGATCCTGCTCTTGCCAATCCGCTTGAGTATGCTTTGAACGCACGTAAATATATTGCCGAGTATACAGGTTTATAGGAGAACTTCTCCTTGTATAGTGCCCTTCGCAGATTATCTGGGAAGGGCATTTTTGTGATAATTCCCTTATATTTAACCTCTAGGGGTGGGGTAGGTAATGTTTCTAGACAAATACAATTAATTATGTTTTAATGAAGCGTGTATTTTGTATCGTGAGAAACATGATTGTAATGTAAAAAAACTGAAGGAGTCGGCATGGGTGTATGGCACATGATAGCAGCTTGTTCATTGCATAGAGGAGCGTACTATGAGTTCAATTAAATCATTGGAGCGTGCCATTGATATTCTCTTCTCTTTTTCTGGAGAAAAGCCTGAACAAACACCGTTGGAGATTGCTGAGTCGGTCGGTATTCCAGTTCCCAGTGTATATAGATTTTTGCACACATTCGTGAAAAAGGGACTGCTCGACCAGAACAAAAAGACTGGGTTATATTCACTGGGATTTGACTTATTGCGGCTTGAGGCTGCGCTGCGAAATAAGTTGAGTATGGAAGAGGTGATGAAGCCAGTTCTTGAGCATGTGGCTGCTCTTACAAATGAAACAGTGCAAATAACTATTCTCAATAAAGAATACGGGTTTCTATTATTTTCAGAGGATAGTCCGAATCCTCCTCGTTTCGTACCGGAATTTGGCAGCCCGGT
>CAZTUL010000076.1:0-9503 GCA_964616275.1 uncultured Spirochaetaceae bacterium
TTAGCATGGCAGAGGCCCTCATCATTTCATATGGTCTGTGATTTGACGCTTACGAAGAAGACGGTGGAGATCCACAGCAAGTCGGGCACCGTAGAACGAATAATTCTGATTCACGCGACGTCATTCTTAAGGCGAATGCAAATCTTCAGAATGCCGTGAAGGCTCGTGAGGAACTGATTGAGATACTCTCCACCCCAAATCCTGAGCATATGAGGGAAAAGCTCACCATATGGGTGAAGCTCTATTCTTCTGTCGGCATCAGTCAGTTGACGAGGTTCACCAGGACGGTTACCAACAGGATGGATGGCATCGTTAATCAGTTCAGGAAAGATTGAAGGTGTGAACGGCTTCATCAAGGCTATGCGTAGAAGTGCCTACGGATACCAGGATTTCGATTACTTTGCTCTGCTCATCTGGGAACAGACTCACAGCGGGATAAAACAAAATCTCTTGAACTCGAACAGGAAGAAAAGAAGCTTCTCAAGAGCGAGGCCTTACAACAGGAAACGGCTTAAACAGACTGTGTTCCAGCTGCCGAAGCCTACTCTTATGGTTGTCGTATAGATGATGGATTACACGGTGAAAAACTTAGAGCCAATAAAATGTACGAGACAGCGTGGAATTAACTGAAATACAATGAGCTGACTTCGACGATAGGACCCAGCCATGCGACCGGAGCAAACCCTACCACTCGACGGAGTAAACCCTGCCAGGCTTTTTGACTTGGCAGGGAGGACAGTAGAATAATCAGGGTTTTCTTGAGTGTCTCACTCGCAGATCAGGGCCATCAAGATAGATGGGAAAAGACACAGCTTGTATCCGTCCTAAGATTGCCTGCCCCAGCGCTACATTACCCAGAACCGTAGGCCAGTTTTCCGGTGGAAGCTGAGAATAAACAATAGTAGATGTATATTCGTACCGAAGTTCTATTATTTGTAGAAGTTTTGTGATCCAGCTCTTCTCTGATTGCTGGCAGCACCTCTCAATGCTTAATCAAAAGGGTGGGCTGTTTTGCTCCGTTCGATGGACTGTTTTGCTACGGTCAGGTGGTAGAGTTAGATCGTCGAAGCCAATGAGCTTCGAAACGAGTGAATTACGAGACAATCAGATCACATACTAGAGCCACAAAGCGGTACATCCTAGTACCCTGAGAGCAAGATACACAAGAACCTGTGGTATTCTATCCTAGTTAATCACATTCTATAATGCACACCGGAGTTGGTACCGAAACCTGCATTCCAGTATGCTCCAGATGTCCATCGTTAAAAGAAAAAACCTCTACGGCATCCGAATCCTGATTACCGATGAGAATATGATTCTCTTTCACCAAGAAATTTCTAGGACATCGCCCCTTTACCGAAGTAAACTCCTTACAGTTGAGTAGCCCAGAATCACCATCGATTTCATACGTCACAATGCTGTCATGACCTCGATTAGATCCAAAGAGATACTTTCCACAACTAGATATATGGATATCTGCACACGTGCTAACTCCAGAGAACTCCGACGGCAATGTAGAAAAACTACCAGTTCGGGAAAGCTTTCCTTCCTGAGAAGCATATGTAAATGTATCTATGGTCGAATTTAGCTCATTGATCAAAAATGCGTATGGAAGATAATCATGAAAAACAAGTTGTCTCGGACCACTTCCGGAGATGCATTCTACCGCTAGATTTTCACATATTTCCAGAGAAAAAGATGAATAGTTGATCGAATAAACAAGAACTTTATCTATTCCCAAATCTGGGACGAAAAGAAATCTCTCGTCTGGGCTAAGTACCACAGCATGGGCATGGGGGCCAGCTTGCCTGTTCGGGCATACGCTACCTCCTTTATGCTGGATGTGTTCTCTCGCTGGAAGAATTCCACCATTGGAATCCACTGGGAAAACTGAAACGCTTCCACTCATGAAGTTTGCGACAAACAAAAGTGTTCCATTATGATTCACGGTTACATGACATGGATCTGTTCCGAGAGTAGGTTGAGAGGAGATAAACTCCAATGAACCTGATTCTTCATCGATGTGAAAGGAGCTTACAGCTCCAGAAGCTTTTCCGAGGTATTCCTTCAATTCGTTCACTGCAAAAAGATATTTCTTATCTGCTGAAACTGTTAGAAAGGAAGGGTTCTTTATGCCCTTGTTCACAACAATATCATCGACGCGTAATGAAGTAGGATCCAGAGTCAGTCTATAGATTCCTTCCCCCTTTCCGTGAAGAACCTTCCCCGTTCCAAATAGAATATCCTCAGTATATGTTCCGACCCATAGTTTCATCGAATCTTCCTCTTCTCTGATTGATTTTTCAAAAGTTTTAGATTTGAAATGATGCATTCATCTCTGCATTCTTCCAATTCAGACAGATTTTTCACGTTCCAATCATAAAAGCCCTTTCCAGTCTTGACTCCTAGATTCCCAGTATGTACCAGTTGTTTAAGACCCTCTGAGGGAAGCGAATCATTATTCAGACCCGGAAGGACATCCTTCTGCACAGAATATGCCAAATCCAGTCCAACTGCATCGATATGTTCAAGAGGACCCCATGCTGGGAATCGTAATGCCATGCCCATTTTTATGGCTGTATCAACATCTTCAGCTGATGCCAACCCGCTTCCCACAATGTGTGATGCTTCACGGATTATCGCTTGAAGAATTCTATTGGCGAGCTGTCCCGGGAGGTCCATGTTCACCACTACAGGAGCCTTGCCCCAGGAGGAAAGTGAAGCTGTCATTTTTTCGATCACCCAATCCTCAGTTTTCGCCCCTCGAACAACTTCTACAAGCGGCACGAGATGTCCCGGATACCAGAAATGTGTGATGACCGTTCTGTGTGAAGTCTTCATTCCCTCTGTTATCATGCTAAGCATCATACCAGATGTATTGCTTGCAATAATTATGTGTTCTGGAATCACTTTATCCAAGCTTCTAAATAATGATTGTTTGACATGAAGATCTTCGAATACAGCCTCGATGATGAGCCATGTATCCGAAAGATGCACATCAACTCCAGTATCGGCAATGATTTCGGGAATGCTTCCTTCTTCATCCTCTACTGTATCTAAGAGTCCTGTCTCCATAAGCTGCAACATATATCGTCGTGCAGACAACACTCCTGACTGTGCCTTCTCCATATTTGTATCAATCATAACTACAGGGGACCCGTGTGCCGCAATTACGGCAGCAATTCCCGCGCCCATTTTACCTGCTCCGATAATGATAACCTTTTCTTTCTTCATAAATACTCCTGATAGAAATTCTTGCAATTACACAAATGTTTCCTATCGATTTACCAAGGAAACACGAGATTAGGTAGGAACGTGCTGAGTCCTGGTATGAAAATCAGAATTAACAGAGCGAGAAGAGAGACCAAGAAAAATGGAGCAACCCCTTTAAAGACATCCTCCAGAGAAACATCTTTCTCCGCAACTGCCTTCGCGCCATACACACATAATCCTACGGGAGGTGTAATCATACCAATATGGATGGCGACCACGACAACAACGGCATACCAGATGGGGTCAATTCCCATAGGTCCTAAAATAGGATAGATAAGTGGAATCGTTATCGAGAGCATGGAAATTGACTCGAGTAGGCATCCAAGAACTAAATAAAGTAGAGAAATGATCATCATAAATGCAAATTTTGAAAGATTCATGCTAATGATAAACTCAGCGAATCGACCTGTAAGACCTGAAAGCACGAGAAATTGGGAAAATATTGCAGAACCCCCAAATATCAGATAAATCATCGCTGAAGTTCTTGCTGTATCACTAAGTGCTCCGATAATTGGCTTAATGCTCTTCCCTTTCTCAAGAATGATCAGTAGTACGAGAACGATGAACGTAGCAATAGCACCTGCTTCAGTTGGAGTAAAAACTCCCCCAAATATTCCACCAAAAATCACTATGATGACAACAAACACAGGCCACAGGTGAACAAGTTCTTTCATCCGTTGTCCGAGAGGGAGACTTGAGCCTTCCCTTTTCTCAATCAGATGGGGTTTAATTTTTGCTAAAATTAGAATAGTAGCCGAGTAGAATATTCCGAGAATGAGCCCAGGAGTAATTCCAGCAACAAGGAGTTTCCCAACTGAATCACCTGAAAGCACTCCATAGACAACCATAAGTATACTTGGGGGAATCAACATTCCAATTATTCCAGAAGATGCACATATTCCATAAGATAGGGTCTTGTCATAGCCCTGCTTTCTCATTTCAGGAGCTGCTGTAAGAGCAAATACCGATGATGTTACAAGTGAGGATCCACAAATCGTTCCAAAAAGAGTGCAACTTCCAACTGTAGCAATACCGATTCCTCCTCGAACTCGGCCTATCCAGTGGTTCAAGGAGTTGAAAATGTTCTGACTGAGCTTCCCTGCCGAGGCGAGATATCCCATAGCAATAAATAGTGGAACCGTTATAAGCGAATACGAGGCAACTTGATCGTAGAACATATTTACCGAACCGTACAATGCCTGTTTAAATCCGAGTAACATCCAAGTCCCTAGAAAACCTACAACACCGAGAGAAACTCCAATGTGAACTCCTGAGAGCAATAAAACTGCTAACAGAATGATTCCCAATATGCTTATTGTTACTGCATCCATTATTCCACCACCTGTTTGTTGTTGATGATTGCATTGAACGTTTGAATTGACTTGTTCAAACATTCTAGTGTCATGAGGCCAAGTCCAATCGGCATTGCCATTTTTCCAACCCACCAGTAGAGACGAATAGCCGCCAACATGGTTTCTTGTATTCGGAAAGATGCTGAAAACCGAATCCAGCTGATATAGGTCATGACTGCGAAGAAAATTGTCCCAATAAGAAATGGAAGAAACTCGAGAAATAGTCTCACTCTCCCACTAAATCTTTCGGTAATCAAAGTTACACGTACATGACTCCCCATATGCAACGCGTACGCAAACGGAAGAAATACAATATAGGGCTGTATCAGCTGACTAATTTCAACTGAGGCAGGAAACGGGGCATTTAAAACGAACCGCATAAACGTATCTGCGGTTGTCATGAGCGTGAGTCCCAATAGAGCCAATCCACTGATTCCTACGAAAGTAATTCGAAGAAACCTAATTACTTTGTCAGAATAAGCCACGATTTTATTCATTTCAAACTCCTATTGAATACTATCCGGACCATTCGGCTCGATTACTACTTTTATGACTCCATCCTTTCTATTCACAAACGTATCCAATCCAATTGAAAAGTCTTCAAGAGAGAAAACATGAGTGATAAGATCGGCTACTTGTAATTTTCCGGAAGCGAGGCACTCCAAGATCTTCCAAGAGACATTTGGGTTTGCTCGAGACCCATAAATTGCAATTTCATCATGTACAATATGTTTAAACGGAAGAGATTCCATAACTCTATCGGAAGGGACACCCATAAGGATTACAGAGCCGCCCTTCGCCACCATCCGAACAGCCTGATTGAAAGTTCCAGGAGCTCCTGAACACTCTATAGCCTGATCAACTCCAAAACCACTTGTAAATGACTTAACAGCCCCAACTGGATCCTCCATCTCAAAATTGATGGTTTCATCAGCTCCAAATTTTTTCGCTGCTACTAATCTATCACCACGTCCAATCATTATTACTTTCGCTGCACCAAGAATTTTTGCGTATCGCATGGCGATGATGCCGATCGGCCCTGGTCCGATTACTGCGACAGTACCACCAGGAGTGATTCCCGATAGTTCCATCCCATGAAGAGTCACTCCCCCAGTATCAACTAGTGCCCCCTCTCGAAAGCTGACTTGGGGAGGCAACTTCTTGATGCTCTTGATTGAATAGGTATTGTATTGTGCATATGCACCAGGAGACGTGAAACCATAATGCCTGTGTCCCACTTCATTGATACCGTAATTCAGACAGATGGTGTATCTTCCTTGAAGACAGTTCCTACAGAAGCCACACCCTTTATGTGCTTCTCCCGCTACGCGGTCTCCAACAGCGAACCCGTGGACCCCTGCTCCTACCTCAACTACTTCTCCAGCCCATTCATGGCCAGGAGTAAATGGATAAGTGGGAGGCCAGGTTCCTGCAAGATCCCCTCGGATGATCTCAGGATCGCTTCCACAGATTGCCACAGCTCGAATTTTACACAGAACTTCACCTTCTCCAGGTAGAGGAACTGGGATATCTTTAACTTCGAATTCCCCAGGTGATGTTAACACCAAAGCTCTCATCATCTTAGGTAGATTTGGCAATTCAACGTTTTTATTTGTCATGATAACTCCACTAATTGTTATAGATTTCTGCTTATATTCGAATTGTTGCAGTTAAATAAAACTTAAATTCTGTTGGATTCAATTTTTTGAGAAAGATCTTACAGACATTCAAAATTTGAATCAAACAGAGCAGATACCGGAAAACATTTCCGGCATCTGCATAGAAAAATTAGTCCTGAACAGCCCATTCACGAGCCCATTCGTATCCCATCTCAGCAGTAATTTCCTGGAACCGATGTATAATTTCATACCCAGGCAAACCGCGTGCTTTCATTTCTTCAGCCCATTCCTTGGGAATATCTTCGACAAGACTTGCCCACTTGGCTCTATCCTCTGTAGGAAATTCGAGAAATTCAATTCCTATTGCTTCCCATTCTCTTCTAAGACGATCCTCCCACTGTACACGAAGGTCATCAGCCAGCACCAACTCAGCTTCCTTACCAACCTCAACCATAATATCTTGGATATATTCTGGAAGTGAGTTGAATTTCTCTAGATTGATAATGAGATCCCATGGGGCTCCAACCATAGCTTCAACATTCACAAGATACTTAGCGAGCTCTTGTACCTTAAATGCATTCATGTGAGTCATTGGATGGAAATCCATTTCCGTAACCCCTGTCTGCATGAGTGTGTATCTGTCATGCATGGGTGCAACAACTGGAACCAGACCTGCTGGAGTCGCCCATCGACCAAAGTATTGACCGATAAGACCAATCTTTTTCCCTCTGAAATCTGCCAGCGTCCTTACAGGAGTCTTGCTAATGATGTTATAGGGCATAGTCACAAAGTTAGATAGTAGCAAGCCATTCTGTGCTGCAAGTTCTTCTTTGAATGCTGGAATCTCTTCATACATCTGTCGAGTTGCACGAGCAACAAGGCTTGGGTCAGTAGGCCCAAAGGGAATAACGAAATGGTATGGACCGAGCGGTGTGACACCAGGTGTATATATTCTACATCCGAGTATGATGTCTACCATTCCCTGTGTTAGGATTTCGAGATGTGCAGTACCTGAGGCAACTGATGCATTCCAAAACGTTTCGAAAGTTACTCTCCCATCCGTTCTTTTGGTTACTTCGTCCATCCACCATTTCACACCATCGCTGTTCAAGAACTGCCCAGGAGGGGCTGAAACCGATGCAAGTCTGAGCTTGATTGGCTTCCCGTCATCTTCTCCTACCACACTACCAGACTCTGTCTTGCCTGCAGCCCAAAGCACCGTAGTAATGGAAAGCAACAATACCATACTTACTAGTATTTTCCATGCTTTACTTTTCATATGATCCTCCTAAATATATTGGATACACTATCCAATATCCACTATATACCAGAAAAACCAATTGTCAACAACAAAAATATATTATATATTGTGTATTGGATACAATCATCAATTCACTGGTATTGCACCAGCAAAGGAGGAATTCGTATGAGAAAACATCAATTCATTCTGGACCTCATCCATGGAAAGAATGAACCAATTAAAGATCTGGATGGTGCATCGAGAATCATTCTGGTTGACGAAGATACTGTCGGGGCTGAAGACATTACTTTCGGGTATAGCAAGTTCGACCCTCACACATCTATTCATAAGAAACACGCGCATACGGAAGCAGAAGAAATCATGTATATTTTGAAAGGTCGCGGTATGACGGGAATCAAAGACACTGAATTCGAGTTATCTGAAGGAGAAACGCTATTCGTTCCTCGAGGCGAAACCCATTGGTTCTATAATCCTTTCGACGAACCATGTGAATTCATTTTCATCTATACAAGAAGCTCATTGAAGAAGGCTGGCTATAAACTCGGGTTGGAATAAGTATTAGATGGTTATCCTTCCTAAACTTAATTTAGAAATTTCAGTTTTCCGGGGTTCTGTTGGCCAGAACTCCGGAAATGACATCGAATCAACAAGTATATTGGTGTATAATGAAGGAATAAAAAGGGGCACCCAATGAATCTTTATGAACAAGGCGACCAGCTATCCAATAATATCGGAGGAGTCAAGGCCATCTACAGGAGTATGCAGAATATCGTATTTGAAACAATCAAGGACGAAGTTCTTTCCGGAAGACTTAAACCCGGGGATGGTCTGAATACTCTAAGTTTATCAAAACGCCTTCAGGTCAGCAGAACACCAATAAGAGAAGCGCTTAACCGACTCGCATCGATAGGTCTGGTTGAGAATGAACCCCATAGAGGGTTCTTTGTGAAAAAACTCTCAGTTGAGGAGATTTTAGAGATTTATTACATCCGTGCGACTTTGTCCGGGGCATGCACGCGTCTTGCTGCAATGAATATTACTGACGATCAAATTGCTTCGCTATATACGTTCTGTACTGAGATGGAAACTTCATTGTCGGAGAAAAATCATACTCTCATGCTCGATAAGAACTACTTCTTTCATAATGTAATCTTCCGGGCAGCCAATTCCCCTCGTCTGGAAAGTCTTGTGCTTCAGTACTATCAGATGAGCGAACAGTATAGAGCCCTCGCGCTTGAACTACCTGGAAGGTATCATGAGGTCTGTGGTGAACATCGGTCGATTGTCGACTCCTTGAAGAAACGTAATCCCAGCTTGGCAGAAAAGAGAGAGAGGGAACATCAGATTAATACCGCAAGAAGAATCGCGGAATCTCTAGGAGCCAAAGAATCCTTGAATCGTTATGGATTCCTCAATCACTGAATGTATCTAGGAGTCTGTTCACAGGAGTTCCCGCCTGTGATTCCTTCACGATTCGCAGATCTCCATTTAAAAGCGACACTCATCTTGCCATCATTCAGGTGTAGTTGACTCGAGAGACGTTCTACTTGCAGAAAAGATACCCCTGATATGTCATATTTGCTTCCGATTGTCACCGATATCGGATAATGTATCTCCATCCAAATCTAGTCTTCTCCCCATTCCCCTCAAAGTTTTCAAGGGTTTCTGTAAATATAGCCTACGATACCCGTATCGTAGGAGATCGGTCTGCCCGATGCAATGGGTGGCAAGTACCGAAGACCAAGTAGTAGTCATGACTGTCACATCTGAACTATTGCTTAACAGTAGGTTTACAACCTTCTTGCATACTGCTGTTCAATAGCCATTCTAATACAGGTGAAGGAGGAGTTTCTCGTGTGGAGAACCACGAAGATGTTCATACTGTAACCCTGGAAGCAAAGGGAACGAGGAATCGTGGCTTTTTACCCTAGTTGATTATCGCTCAGACATCTGATACTTTTTCCGAGTTGAAGGGGAGAGCATCGTGCAGGCTGTGCA
>CAZTUL010000077.1:0-9255 GCA_964616275.1 uncultured Spirochaetaceae bacterium
TCAGCTTGTAACATGGGGTACATACTAGTGCAATTTTTTCTATTTTATCAATAGTATATTCCCGCTAAATTACATTATCCTCCACCGAGAAAGTATATTACTCGGAGAATATCTCCGTCGCCGACCTTCCTGAGAGCACAATACTCCTTGGGAATCAAATGATTATTCACAAAAACTGCGTGAGCCGCCTCAATGGATGAATACATTTTAATGCATTCCTCAACTGATGATCCGTATTCCACTGTTAAGGTATGTCCATTAACAGTTATCTCAATACTAATAGTTGTTTTATTCATTACGCTCGTTGGCTCACACGGAAAAGAAGGATTGGACAAATCGAAGGCTCTTTTGCAGCGATTCTGAAGTATCAGGCTCTATGTAACGCCATATTGATACATCAGGACTGAGTGGATAGGAGGGAGAAACGTAACTCTCTATTACCAACGGCCCGGTATACGGGGATTCGATAATGGTATTGAAAATTTCGGGCCAAGGAAGATGTCCAGAACCGGGATAACCACGTTGATTTTCACTTAGATGGAGAAAACCCAGATGCTTACCAGCTGCAATGATTGCTCCTGATATTGAATCTTCTTCAATATTCATATGGTATGTATCGAGATGAATTTTCACCGAAGGATGATTAATTTCTTCCAACAATTCAAGACCTTGTGATGTAGTGTTTAAGACAGCACTTTCATAACGGTTCAGGCATTCTAAGCAAAGTGAAACTCCAAAATTTTCGGCGTACGTACCCAGCTCATGCAGATTCGTAACCATATGGTTTCGTTCTTCAGTAGTAAGAGGGACCTTTCGTCCCCAAGCAGAGTGAAGAACTCCCTCGAGCGTTGGGCTGCCAAGTTTAGCAGCGATAGAAATACACCGCTTAATATGTTTCATACCTTGTGTTCTGATCGATGCATCTGAACTACATATCTCAGTAGATGGATTCAGCCCTGTACCGCAATACACCTGCATATTGTGTTCTGAAACTGCATGGAGACATCGCTCAGTGGGAAAAATTTCTGAATCCATGATAGGAAGTTCCACAGAGTTGAAACCAATTCTTGCAGCTGTATGGATATGTTCAACTATATCATCGGTCCACTGGGGTGTCCAAAGTGATACATGGATGCCAATAGGTCGAATCTTTCGCATAATCCTTTTCTCCTCTTATCTCTCAGTCTTAAAAAGCTGTTCAATTCCCAGTGAAGATATTTTTACCGGTGATGGTGTTCCATTAGGATCCCAACCACGTTCAGCATAAAGTTCTTTCAATGCTTTCGGAAAGTCTACAGGAGCCTTACCTGCTCTGCCCCCAGAAGTTGAAGATTCGAAGAATCGTTGTGGTAGAGTGTCATCGGCGGAAGTTATTCCATATCTGTTGTTAAGCATACGTTGTATGGTGAATATGCGATCGCCAGCCTCAATGGTCTGATCCACGGTCAGATTCCATCCAGTAATGCTGTTCATACAATCAACCATATCCTGTAGGCTGAAACCTCCCCAAATCATAAACTGACACAAAACGCTTGCATTATAGAAGGCTGTAAAATCTTGATAAACTTTTACAACATGTGCAGCTCCCTCTAGAGTGTCTGGGGCAGGGGAAGTATCGATACCAACTTCTGTTAACAGAGCTCCCATCGTAGATATTTGTGAGTATGCTCTCATGTGACAAGCACCTCTATTCCCTGTAGCATAACTCAAAGACATATTATAATACACACGGGGATCATGGCCGGGCACATCCATTCCCTTCACATGGCAGGCATAGTGTAAACTATCGGGATGAAACAATTTTTGAGCCTCTCTAATTCCTCGAGAAAAGAGGCCTCCAAACCCAGTTTTATTGACTAATTCTTCTAGGAAACTCTTTACTCCAGACGCATTTCCCCATGTAAGATTGTATGCGGGGTAGTAGGTTCCCGTGTGGTTCCGTTCTAAAGCCTCTATGGCAAAGGAGGCACAGCTTCCTGCTGAAATTGTATCAATACCCATTCGGTTACAAAAATCGTTTAGATGAATAACTTGTTCGAGGTCATCGATTAAACAGTTACTACCAAGGAGTGCAACCGTTTCATATTCGGGAGCAGGGCCAACATATGGTTTTCCTGAGGGTAGAACAGTATGAGAAGATCTATGGCATGCCACAGGACAATAGGAGCAAGGATGAAGTTTTGGTTGTAGCATCTCGTTATAGGTATCAAGTCCAAGGTTTTTTGCCTTTTCTGTCCAACCATCTATGCTCCAGTTTTTTACTGGTAAATTTCCAGCACCCGCTCCTGGGACTAGACCTCCAATTGTCCCCTCTGCTCGTAGACCAGCTGCTGCAGCACCGACAGATTTTCTGTACGACTTTTCTTTTTCAGCTAATGATTTCGGATCTGCTGCTTCGGGCAGATCAGAGCCTTCAACTACAACTGCCTTTAGCATTTTACTACCCATTACAGCACCAGCTCCACCACGACCTGCGGCTGAATATCCATCGATGTAAATACAAGCAAAAGCAATTTCTTTTTCACCGGCAGGTCCGATAACCGCTACTGCAGCTTTGGGGTGGCGTTCGTGTAATATGGTTGTTGATTCTATGCTATCAAGTCCCCACAACTCTGAAGCTGGAAGTAATGTTGCTTCACCATCACACACATAAAGATATTGTGGTTCCTGAGCACGACCTGTGATATTCAAACAGTCAAAACCTGTTTTTTTTAGAAGATGTCCAAAGGTTGCTCCTGCAGCAGTATCGAGAAATCCATGTGTAAGCGGTGACCTTGTTACAATAGAGAACTTTGCTGATCCAGGAAGTTTCGAACTCTGAAATGGTCCAGTGGTAAACAAAAGTATGTTATTCGGGTCGAGCGGTTTGCATTCAGCAGGAACTTCTCTCATGAGGTAGTATGCCCCAAGACCAGCGCCACCAATGAGTTTTTTGCTTACAGACTCCGGAATCTTTTCATTCATACAAATTCCAGTAGACAGATTAATCCGAAGCGTTCTATTCCATAATCCATTAGCCATGAATATTTTCCTCCTCTAATTTTCACGCACGATGGGGAGGGTTTGTGCCCCATGAGGCATGACAACAATGCTTCGATTCCCATTTTTTATAACTAATTCTTCTAATGTTTTCGTGTCCTTTAAAGGAATCATGCCAGCTTTACGAACCTCTTCACTCGGGAGTGATGAGTACAAATAAACGGTATGAGTTTTAATAATTCTCATTGCCATATAGACTGCTAATCCATCCATTCTGAAGTTTTTGCAGAGTCGTTGAGCCACTTCAGGAGGTGAAAGAGCAAACCATTTCAATAAGGTTTCGTCTATTTCCCATCCATGGGCACATTGTGCAATGATTACAATTTGTCCTTTTTCTTCACATGCGATTGACGAATTAGTGAGGACCTTCATACACTGATAAAAAGAAAAATCAGAGGGGAACCCCCCAGCAGATGCAACGACGAAGGGGAATTTCTGATCAATGTGAACACTATTGATAGAATCAACATATCGACAGCATGCTTGCCATGCATAATCAACACTTCCCGCTGCAGCAAAAGAAATATATTTATCTTGCCCGAGGACAACATTTAGACAATAAATTGAACGATTAATTTTCGTGCAACTGGAACGTATATGGTTCTGAACTGGGTTGTCTTGAATAGACCCTGGGTATATGGCCGGATTTTTTTCACCATTCAGAAAGAATAAGCGATGATTTTCTAAGATTGACTTTCTTCCCGCTACTCCTGGAAGCAAACTTTTATAACCTCCAGAGAAACCTGCCATTGGATGGTATGTTACAGCACCTGTAAGAATAATGAGATCCGCTGCCATTACAGTTGCGTTAAGTTGAATATTTCCAACATCAATAAGGTTACCATCTGGATTATGGTTTTCTAAAGTAATCTTTGGTGAATAGTGACCGCCAGTAATTTCATCAATTTCAAGTTGAGTTGCTGGTCTATGCAATCCAAGTGCAATTACAATATTAATACGCTCTTCTGGGAATCCGAGTTGTCGTAATTTTTCTAGAATTATTTTCGTACAGATTTGTGAACCGGTAGGGCGGGAATAATCGGATACGATAATAGCGATGAATTTTGCTCGCAGTACAGCCTCTTGTAAGGAAATATCGGCGTGATTACAGGCATTTCTAACAGTTTCTTCTTCGTTCTCTAATTGCGTATGTACATGTGAATCAAGAATTTCTGATTGTATCTGTTCAGGAAATGAGGCAGTAATCGTTTCTGTACCATAGTTGAATATTTGTTTCATCATAGGCTCTCATGTCTTGACTCTTGCCAACAGGCGAAATTATCAATTTTTTGCATGATAGACTTCTGCTTGTCGATTGAGTGAGAAACTAAAGTGCACAACTTCGAAGCTAATTCAGCACATGTTGGTGTTGGGTTAACTTTCTCGCTTTGACTTAGAAGGCTTTTGGGGAAGGCTTGTACTCCTTTGAGAGCTCCTCCTATTGCTCCAGTTATAGCCGCTGAGCTATCATTGTCTCGCCCAAATCCAACAGCTCCTACGATTGCTTCATAAGGGTTCCCATCGGTACAGGCGAGCATTCCAACAGCGATTGCAAGTGATTCTGCTGCATCTGCAAAGAATTCCTGAACTACGGCAGCATGAAGATCCTTTTGAATCGATTTGCAATCATGGTGACGGGTCCCAAGTTCCCATGCTTTTTGTACCAGGTGTTCACTTTTTAATGCAACATGTGCATAAAGATGCCAGTCTTTCCACAACGATCCTTCCTGATGGGAACGAAAACGCTCAGCAGCGGTGAGTGAGTCGGAAACAACTTGTTCAATGCTAATATTGGGAATGCAAGCAGCTGAAATCATTGCTGCGGCAAGTGCTGTCGCATTTCTTGCATATCCTGTAACAAAAAACAGTGCTGAAAATGTGTTTGCGTATGCTGAATCAGGATCGCACGGAGTAATCAATCCTAATGGAGCAATGCCCATAATTCCTCCGTTTGTCGGCTGACCGCCAAAAACCTCTTTACTTGTACCATAGAGGGCTTTGTAACAGTATTCCTCAAGGAAGCCCTTCTCAAGGATTGATTCTGTAGTAAAATATCGTTGAAGAAGTACACGAGCAATATCACCAGCGAGTGGAGGGCCTTTAGCCACAAAGCAAGCTTCACATAGGAACTTCATCATACGAGCATCATCTGTATAACTTCCCGGTTTTTGGCTAAATGCGTAATGGTAATCTGGAGCCTTTTCGTATGGAAGAAATGTTTTCACACTTCCAAAACGGGTTTCAATATCTTGGCTTTCCCATCCTTCCACAGGAGCCCCTAATGCATCCCCTATTGCTAAGCCTACAAGAGAGCCGTAAATGGTTTCATAGAGCGATTTCTGTTGTTGCATAGTTACCCCTTAAAGTGCTGAGCGTATGGCTGCCATCGTTGAAAAGGTGTTACCGAAAGATTGAGCCAGAATGCCAGTTCGCGATACACCGCTTCGAGGTGACCACGGGCTACCGGGTAGTGGTGTTCAAATCCTAGTAATGTGATGGTTTCTAGGATATCTCTTGCCTGTAGAGGAGTCTTATCGCTTGTGAATTTGCTAAACCAGCCTCCACTACCAGGATAGGGTGATGAAGGGCCAGCCACGACTTCTGCCTCAAATGTAAGTAAGGAAGAGAGAGAATCATTAAATCGCATGACTGTGACTGGTCCGTATGCAAAATGAATATCGCTTGAAAGTCCTGTTTTATTCTCACCTGCCGGTTTTCGTCGATTTAATGTGTGATGATAGTCGATTGTTTGTCCATCTGCATCAGCCCAAGAGACAGGTCCAGGTCCGCAATGCCACATTTGTAGAGAATCAGACTCTGCATCGTAGGCAACGAGATCGTTCATCGTCGTTGGGAAACTTGATGCCAGATAACCCGCGTACATACTTAAGGTGCCAATTACATCACCTTCACATCCCGCACAGATTCCTTCATCATTTAAATCTGCAACAGCTACACACGGAGCAATGGAAAGGTCACTTTGAAATTCAGGCCAACACCGAACTGACACCGAGTCCAGTGCATGTTCTTCACGTAACATATGAATAGCTCGGATAATTTTTCCTGTTTCCAACAACCAGTGAGGTGTTACTTGTATTTTTTTTGCCTTTGAGGCAATTCGTTCTGCCTCTATTTTTGCCTCTTTGTCAGGGACCCCTTTTATTCTTTCGATTACTTCCTCAATGGGGAATTTTATAATCTGTGCCCCTATTCGTTCAGTAATTTTTTCTGTGTTGAATGTTAGATTTTCAAAAGTAGGAACGGTTTCTCCGAGCTGTCCTATTCGTACACCTGCTAAATTAACTCTTGTATATTGGGCCGTGATAGTGGTCTCGAAGGGCACGAGGAAATCTGGGTCATCAGGCCAGCCATGAAACCAGACACATTTTGCTTCTGGGTGATCTCTCATATATTCTTTGCGAAATAGAGAGATTGCCAAGTTAATTCCAGTAAAAGAATTCAGTGATATTTCCCCACTGAATGATGGTTCATTGATGCTCCAAAATCCAATCGAATCACATAAGGGGAATAATGGAAGAGTGAGATCTCCCATGGCTAACGATGCTGCTTGGATTATGAGAAAATCTACGGAAGGAATTTGTTCTTCAAACCAATGTTGTGCTCGATGTGCCTCTTCCAGTGTTTCAACTAATTCCGGATAACAGAGAAACTGAATTCGTGTGTCTTTATCGTATGCTGATAGGAGAGCCTTCTGTGCACGTTCACGTATATGTAATGGGCGGGCTTCAAAATTTCCCATACCAATCGAAACAAGACCTACTATCAATTTTCTCATCATTATTCCTCTTTTATGTTTTGTGAATTAACCAGATTTTTTCAGCGGGTATGGTAAAACAGGCCAATTCTCCCTCCTGATACCCTGCAATTTCATGTGGGTCACCAATGATATCCCATTCATTCCCATCAACTGTTATACGGTATCGGATGTAGGTTCCCATGTAGATTACTTTATCTATCTTCACCGTTAGGGAATTACATTCAGATTTGCACAAAGATATTGATTCTGGACGAATCACCATTCGAACTTCTGTTCCGTCAATAGCTAAGTTAGCGTCGACAATTGATTGATTGAATTTAAAATCACCGACGGCAGTCTTTATCATATCACCTTGAACCACTCCATCGAGCCTATTGCGGTTTCCAAAAAATGCTGCGATTCGATCGGTTCGGGGTTTTTCATAAAATTCTTTGGGAGGAGCATATTGCTGAAGTTCACCGTCAAACATAAGCGCAATCCGGTCTGCAAGCAAGACTGCTTCTTCTTGGTCATGGGTAACAAAGACCGTGGTCAGGCCAAATTCTCTATGAATTGTCAGAATCATTTCTCGCATATCATCCCGAAGATGGGCATCCAAGTTTGAGAGTGGCTCATCAAGCAGTAAAATTTTCGGCCGTACAATTAGTGCACGTGCCAGAGCGATTCTTTGTTTTTGTCCACCCGAAAGCTGTGCTGGTTTTCTTTTCTCGAATCCTTCAAGTTGGACGAGTTTCAACATCTCTTTTACTCTTTGAGCTATTTGTTCTTTTGGAATTTTTCGCATCCTAAGACCAAATCCTATATTGTCCTCAACGTTCATATAGGGAAATAAAAGATAATTCTGATACACCATCACGACCTCTCGTTTTTCTGGTCGAATAGTGTTTACCCGATTTTCATCGAACATAACATCACCTGAAGTAACATCATGTAAACCTGCTATCATTTTCAAGGTGGTAGTTTTACCACAACCTGATGGGCCGAGTAGGGCTACTAATTCACCTGATTTAATTTCCAGGTTGAGGTCTTTTACCGCAGCCTCAGAGGCTCCGTCGTAGACTTTGCACAGTTGTTTTAGTGTAATATTGGTCATATGCTTCCGAAGCCTCCCATGCCACTTGATTTACCTGATAAGAATTTTGATGTTACAAAAAGGATTATGATTGCCGGCAGAACAAATACGATGCTCAATGCAGAGGCGATTGAATTATCTCCAGAGCCGGTGAATGAGAATAGAAGTATTGGAAGTGTAATAACTCTTCCTCCTCCAACGAGAATGGTAAGAATGTATTGACCCCAAGAAATGAGGAATGTAAACATTGATCCAGTCACAATACCGGGGAATACCGCAGGTAGTGTAATGAAGAGAAATGTTTTCGCTTTATTTGCACCGAGTATGCGGGCTTGTTCTTCGAATTCAGGATCGTAGTTTGCAAATACCCCAGAAAGGGAAACTATCATGTAGGGTAGTGTTGGGATAAGGTGTGCAATAATGACTCCAGTCATAGTATCGGCAACACCCATACGTATGAAGATTACTTGGATTCCAATGGTCGCTGCAAGTGGAGGAACTATTGCAGGAGCAAGAATTATCAACTCAACTAACCATTTTAATTTGAATTTATACATGCCCAGTGCCTTTCCTGCCGGCAGTCCTATTACCACTCCAATAATCGTAACTACTGAAGAGATGATAAGACTATTGAAGAAGGCTCTGGTTACTTTTGTACTTGGGTTTCCTACATATTCCCAAGCTCGCATGCTGAACTCTGTTGGAACCATTTCCGGGAAATACCATCGATGTGATATTGACCAGACCAGCTGTGGAATCATTGGAAGTATTACCCCAACGACAATGCCCAGAAGGATAATATTACGGATGGGGTTTCTATGAAGGATTCGGGGTTCTCGTTTTTGCAGTTTAGTCATTAGTCATTCCTCCCAGATATCGTCTTCACAATCTTTTTATAGACCAATACCAAAATGCTTATAAATACAGCGATGAAAACAAACATGGCCATAGCTTCTGGCCTAGAATTAAGATCGGTATCTTCATAGAGTCTATAGGCGAGAACCGAAAGTACCGCGGGGTAAGGTTTACCTAGGAGATATGGTACCTCATAGGAACCAAATACAAAGGCAAAACAGATGATTGAAGCGGGTAGAATTCCAGGAATAATCAGAGGAAGTAATACATGACGGAAAGTTTGCCATCCATTGGCTCCAAGTGATCGTGCAAGTTCCTCGAAATCATTTCCGGAAGATTGCAGTACTGATAGTACAATCAGACCGACAAAGGGGATTTGTTTCCACAGGTAGACGAGCACAATACCTATTCCCAAATCATCATATACAAGTATGGGGAAATCGGATTGTGATTTAATAAACCCGAAGGCGTGAGCTACTCGAGAGAAATACCCACTTTGACTGAATAGCAG
>CAZTUL010000078.1:0-9103 GCA_964616275.1 uncultured Spirochaetaceae bacterium
CCTCAACGGTTTTCAAGACCGCCTCCTTCGACCGCTCGGACATCTCTCCAATCAGAATTCACACTATATCGACGGGGTTGTTCTTTGTCAAGTAAATGGATAGCGGTAAACTTGACAGTTCTGTGTTGTCTAGTCATGATAGATGCGAGGTGTTTCATGGCAAAAATTAGAATGGAGAAACTTCAGGCTGCTCGAATGGGAAAAGAGGCTATATCCATGGTTTCTGACCTTATTGACCGGTATGGAAGTAGACTGACAGGGAGTGATTCCTGTACACATACAGCTCATGAGCTTGCATCGTCTCTTGAAGGTTTGTGCGATCGTGTGGAGCGAGAAACATTCTCCCTGCATCCCGAAGCGTTCCTTGGGTGGATACGTATACTTGTCGCAGTGTATCCGGTCGCGTTGCTGTTTCTTTTTCTCTCCTTTCCTCTCCTCGGATTTCTTCTTGCCGGTGGCGGCCTGACTATTATGATTTTTGAGTTTTTCCTCTACAGGGAAGTGATAGATCCATGGTATCCCGAGGTCTCTGCGGTAAATGTCTATGGTGTGTTGAATCCTAAGGAAGAGGTTCATGATACAATAGTGTTCAGCGGACACCATGATAGTGCTCGAGTTTTCAACTTTTTCACACATAAACCACACCTCTATCTTATTCGAGTAGGTGCTGGGTTAGGAGCATATGTGCTTCTCGTGTTGATTGCCTTCCTTCAGACTGTTCAGGAACTTATAGGTGGCGGGCTCTTCTCGTTCGGTATTCCAGTACCCGTGTTTTTAGTTTTTAGCATAGTACTCACCATTGCATTGCCTTGGGTGCTTCAGTTGTGGAATTTTGCAGGGAAGGAGGGCACTCCGGGAGCAGGAGATAATCTGATTGCTTCAACTATGGCTGTTCAATTAGCGAGGTATTTTCATAATACGAGTAAGAGCGGGAACCCACTGCTTCATACAAGGGTTGTTTTTGCAAGTTTTGATGCCGAAGAAGCCGGTCTCCGAGGAGCTCGTGATTTCTTTACAAGGAATAAGGATAATCCTGCAGTATTGCAAGGGACTGTTCACCATTTTAATGTTGATTGTCCCTATGATGCAAAGCATCTTTTCTTCCTTACAAGCGATATTAATGGGAGCGTTCAGCTTTCACAGGAAATGGCTACGACCTGTGTTACCATCGCCAAGTCTATGGGATTCTCTGCATTCAGTCAGCCCATCGCATTTCTCACCGGGGGGACGGATGCCGCTGAGTCTGCCAAACTTGGATTCAAATCTATTTCACTCATGGCTATGCCCTGGGATAATAAAGAGCGATCGAGTGTGTATCACACCCCAGATGATTTACCGGAAGCAATTGATCCGCTCGCTGTTGAGGAGACTCTCTCTATTGCAATTCGGTATATTGAGCAGGTGGATAGTCAAGAACTCTGAGTCTTCACTTCATGTATAACTGCCTGGCCTGAACTTAGATTAGTTATGAGACTTGTAACAGATTCAACATGTACAACAGGTAATGTACAGATAATGGTAACTTCAGTAGCAAAATCCTCACAGGAAGCCCCTTGATATTCAGCAAGTAGGTTTCGTACCTGTTCATAGAGATCATACCCTATAATTATCTTAATCGTTGTTTTTTCAATAAGTTCTTCTGTTTTTAGGGTATCAAGAACAGCTTTTGTCGCATCTCCATACGCTTTCACCAATCCGCCGGTACCGAGCAGCGTTCCTCCAAAATACCGAACAACCATAACGAGAATATTGGTAATTCCGCTGCCCTTCAGTATCTCAAGCATAGGTCTTCCTGCAGTATTCTTTGGTTCGTGATCGTCGCTCATACTGAACTGGTTCCCTTGAACCCCTACTACAGCCGCATGTACCACATGGTTTGCATCTGGGTGGATTGAACGGGTATGAGAAATTCGTTCTTTAATAGACGATACGTCGGAAAGTGGTTCCGCTAACGCAATGAAACGCGATTTCTTTATTTCTATTTCAGCTGTATGAGAATCTACGGGAATACGCATAATCCCATTCTAGCATGATTACCATCGATGAAAAAAGAGATTGTCCTCTTCTGGCGGGATTTGTTCAGCCAGGAGTTTTGCAGCTTGTTCCACTGCAGCAAGTTCTTTATAGGGCACCTGTAAGGATGATGACGAGAGAGTCGAATAAAGCTGATCTTTTGTTCTTGCTCCAGTGAGCAGTGTATACACAGGTTGCATACGAGCCCAGAGAAGTGCAAGTAAGGCTGCAGAGATACCCACCTCGCGGGCATTTTGCTCAAGAGTTGAAATAAGCTGAAGATAGTATTGATAGTAGGGTTCTTTGAACACAAAAAGTCTTCTTCTAAGATCCTGGGCATCTAATGATTCTTGTAAACGATATCTTCCTGAGAGTAATCCAAGGCCAAGAGGGCTGTAACCGATCAGCTCTATACCAGCACTTCTGCAAATTGGTTCCAACGTAGTCAGGCTTTTCAGCCAAAGCAGAGATACAGGAATCTGGCAGTAGGAAATCTTTACGATACTATTCGCTTCATGCAGAAGATCCGCGGTGAAGTTACTTACGCCAAGAGCTCGGAATAATCCCTGTTTCTGTAATTGTGCAAGCTTCTCAAGGTAAGGACCCAGAGGTTTACTTGAGTCTGGCCAGTGTATATAGAGGATATCGACATAGGGGGTTATGAGACGATGTAGTGAACGGTTGATGAGACGCTCAAGATCGTCTTCGCTGTCAGGAAGAAACATTTTAGTTGCGAGCACATACGATTCTCTTGGGTGTGTTTTGGAGAATCTATGTAACTGCTGACCCAAAATCTGCTCAGAGACTCCTTTACCATATCCTTGGGCGGTATCAAAATGGCGAATCCCCTCTCTCAAAGCAGCATGGATGGTACGAACAGAGTCTGAACGATTCTGGTAATGCCAGTATCCACCTCCAAAAGCCCAGCATCCAAGACCTAAGGGAGCCAGTGATTCACCCGGTTGCGTCATACCGTCTCGTGCTCTTCCTCAACTATACTGCTGCTCAGCATGTGCTCACCATCAAAAATGAATCTGCCGGTAAACCGTTTTCCCTCAAGAGCGAGAGGTATCCATAGCGGATCATCTTCCCACATATCATCGTACGGAAGTTCGGTAACAGGACACCAGAAAGGATCAGCTTCATCAGTTTCGTGAATCTCGCCTGAGTGGGAAAACGCGAAGAACACATGTCCTCTCATGGCAAGGCCATCGGTAAACTGGAATTCAAGTATGCCTCGATGTTCTACCGATTCTACCACAACACCTGTCTCTTCAGTAATTTCACGCATAGCAGCTTCACTGGCTGTTTCATCCTCTTCAATATGTCCACCGGGGGCATTTACCAGACCTTTTCCCAAGCCCGTTTTCTTATGAATGAGAAGTACAGAATCTTTATCGAAAAGGTAGCACAATACGGCAGTCTCGGTAGGTTCCCAGCTATCCCAATCGATTTCCTCCACTGAACGAGCTTGGACAGGTGAAGGCAGTTCATCTTCAGCATCATCCAACTCTTTCTCTTCATGTAACTCGGGGTGAGCCTTTGCCCAACAGTCATCACAGAGGTTGTCATCATAGTTCAACGTAGCGGTGAAATTCAACTTTGTATTGCAGCTGGCACAATGGGTTCTGAAAATAAGCAGTTTATTTCTGAAGGGGTATGCTGCAAGTACCGTGAAGAAGAGTGCTGGAACAGCAAGCCAATGAGCCCATCCACGACTCAGAATAATCACGATTAACACCTGCCAGACCATGGCATATGATGCAATAATGAGCGTCGCAACTCGCTTTGCGTTGCTTCGGGGGGTGAACCTTCGTTGATAGAAGTTTGCAAGGAGTATTGCAACAAGAAACCAAAGATAATTATCGGCAATTTTTTCTAATATCATAAGGCTGACAGTAGCTTGTGCTTAAGGAAAAATCAAGGCCGTAGTTGCGTCGGCTTCTGTTATGAAGTAATCTACAGTGGTCAGGATCTCATGGAGGATAGACAAATGGTAAAACCAGAAGAAATGGCAGCATATATTGATTACACCCTATTGGCACCAAATGCCACCGAAGGAAAAATTGAACAATTGTGTCAGGAGGCAAGGCAGCATGCATTTGCTTCTGTATGTGTAAACAGTTGTTGGGCTGAAACCTGTGCAAAGCTGTTGAAGGATAGTCCGGTAAAAGTCTGTACGGTAGTAGGCTTTCCCCTTGGGGCGATGAAAAGTGAAAGCAAGGCGTTTGAAGCTGCGCAGGCAATTGCTGACGGAGCCTCCGAAATAGATATGGTCATAAATATTGGATGGCTTAAAGAGGGGCGGCTCGATGCAGTAGAACGTGATATTCGGATTGTGAGAGAAGCCTGTGCACATGTTCTGCTTAAAGTAATAATTGAGACTTGTCTGCTGTCCGATGAAGAGAAGCAGACAGCATGTAGACTGGCAGTTGCTGCTGGTGCCGATTTTGTAAAAACATCTACCGGGTTCTCAACTGGAGGAGCAACTGAGCAGGATGTTGCACTTATGAGAGCAACCGTGGGTGAGGAGGTTGGTGTAAAAGCCTCTGGCGGGGTTCGAAGTTATGAAACTGCAGTAGCAATGATTGCTTCTGGAGCTACCCGTTTAGGTACTAGTAGTGGTATAGCTATAATTCAAGGAGCTGCTTCGCATGCCACGTACTGAGGAACAGCAATCATTACCCGATGATTTTCTTAAGAGTCTCGGATTCCCCACGATAACGATTCATCAGACTTTTTCTCATTTTGATTTTACCCTACCGGGAAGGAGAATCTTGGTTATTGGGCCTATGGGTTCCGGGAAAACCGAATTTTCTGCTCGTGTTTGGCGTGATGCAGCAATCGCACAGAAGAAGAGTGATGTAATAAGAGAACTTACCAGTACGAATGGAGTAGATCGACGGAAAGTTTTTTTTGTCCGTTCTGAGTTGGATGGTGAACGATTTAGAGAGTATCCCACAGACGCTCTAGCCTACAGGAATGGATATGTTCGATGCGGTGAAAATATTGCAAGAATTCGAGATTCCTTTGGCCTGGAGCAGGTGCTTAAGGATAATTCGGAAGTAGGAACCTTTATCATAGACGAAGCCTCTTTCTTTGATGAACGTATTGCCTATGTAGTACGAAATCACAGTTTTGAGCGGGGAATTCTCTTCATTTTTCCGACACTTATTCTCAATTTTCGTCGTGATATTTTCAATTCAACGGCCCGTCTCATGCTCGATATAGCGACCGATGTCATTCCCTTGACTGCATATTGTGAACATTCAGATTGCATGAAAGATGCTTTCTACACGTATAGGTATTATCAGGTTAATCATCAGGAGTGCCCCGCACTTTTTTTTGACCCACTTATTATTGTGGGTGGAGATATTCAGAAGGATGATCCGCTCAATCCAAATTATTGTTCGCGGTGTGATGAACACCATTATCTTCCTGCAAAAGAGTACACGTTTTTTCATTTAAAACCGCTCGGAGAAAAAGCCTCCCGAGGTGATAGTTCCCCTCTTCGCGAAGAGATGAAAGCTCTCAATCATAATCTTGAATCTTCGGCGTTGTTCCGTCACATGGAAGAACGGTATGGTAATCATCCCGATTCCGAGATCTATATGAATGCACTTAAGCCTGGTTGTCTTGCCGAAAAAGCTCTCATGTATCTGTTTTGTGAACAGAATCTGTTAGCTGAGGATCTGTTGGTACGGCTTGCATATGATTTAGATCTTGATCGAGCATACATGACAAAAGTGTTAAGCGACAATCTACGACCAGTATCGTTCGACCAGCCGTTGCTTTCGGCATTAGAATAGAAATTGTTCCGGAAAGAGGGAGGTCACTATGGAAGATGTTATGAAACGGTTACACGAGGCTGCTGCTTTTGTAAAAAAGATGATTGGAGACGAGCCGGTAGAGATTGGCATGATTCTCGGTTCTGGTCTTGGTGATCTTGCCAACGAACTCGAAGAGGCAATCGCTGTTTCTTATGCACAGATTCCCCACTTTCCGGTATCTACTGTTCCTGGGCATGCCGGACGATTAGTCGCAGGAAGATTGAGCGGAAGACGAGTATTGGTCATGCAGGGACGATTTCATTTTTATGAAGGCTATGCAATGGATGTGGTGGTATTTCCGGTGCAGATGATGCGAGTTCTTGGCATACAGAATTTACTAGTTACAAATGCAGCTGGTTGTGTAAATACGGCATGGCAGCCCGGCGATCTTATGCTGATAAGTGACCATATTAAGTTGATTCCAGATAATCCGTTGCGTGGCAAGAACATATCTGAATTGGGAGATAGATTCTTCGATATGAGTACAGCTTACTCTGAAAAACTCAGGTCGATGGCCAGAGAGCAGGCAGCTAAACTCGGTATAGGTCTTCGTGAAGGAGTGTATCAACTCTTTACCGGTCCTTCGTTTGAAACAGCTGCTGAGGTTCGCTTTGCTCGTGCTTGTGGAGCTGATGCGGTCGGGATGTCAACCGTTCCTGAAGTTATTGCAGCTCGACATGCGGGCATGGAGGTCCTTGGAATTTCCTGTCTCACTAATATGGCTGCAGGCATTCTAAACCAACCTTTGAATCACGAAGAGGTTCTGGAAACAGGAGAACGGGTGAAAACGCGTTTTTCTGCCTTAGTGAAGGTGCTTACTGCGGCATGGCCACTATGAAAATACTCTGCATTGCCGATGAAAAGGATTCACTTGTCTACTCTGTAAACATTACAGATCGATTCAAAGATGTTGATCTTATTCTGTCGGCAGGCGATTTACCACTCAAGTATTACGAATTTGTTGTCTCTTCTTTAAATAAGCCGTTTTATTTTATCTTTGGTAATCATCATACTACCGAATTAGGACAGTTCCAAAAGAATTCATCTATGACCCCGGACACTACTTTCCATTATCACAAGGCTCGATTTAGTTTTGGTGTAGGTGGCGATTGTCTTGATGGAAAGGTGATGCGAGACAGATCGACTGGATTACTACTTGCAGGACTTGGCGGCTCCATGAGATATAACCAGGGGCCTCACCAATTCAATGAGTTTGAAATGTTTGTGCGTCTGGTAAAAATGATTCCCAAATTAGTCTATAATCGCATTCGGTTTGGGAAGTATGTTGATATTTTACTTACACATGCTCCTCCTCGAGGAATAGGGGATGGAGATGATCGTTGTCATACGGGGTTTCGAGTGTTCCTGTGGTTTATGCGGCGGTTTAAACCACGCTATCTGCTTCATGGACATGTTCATCTGTTTGACCTGAACGCACCTCGTATTTCACGGTACTATGAGACTGATGTAATAAATATTTTCAGTAGTTATGTATTGGAGAGGGTTTGATCTATGGGGTTCTCAAGTTACTCAAGTCGAGAGGATTTTTCCAAAGCACGTTCAAAAGCTCGCATGCAGGAGCTTCTCTCTACACTACGGTGGAAACATAACGAATTGCTCTCTTTCTACGAAGTAACCAAACTCATCAGACCTCGTTTGGAAACCTATCGCGGTCACATGGCTATTCCCATTGACAAGATTATTGGGAGTGAGGGACGGTATCATGATTTCACCCTTGCCTTCTATCCACGAAAGGAGATGCTTCGTTCTCGCTGGGAAAGTGTTGATGAAGCTCATATCCAGAATATTAGTCTTCCACCGATCAGTGTCTATAAACTAGGTGAATATTTCTTTGTGCGTGATGGGAATCATCGGGTTTCAGTGGGGAAGATGCAGGGGGTGGAGTATATAGACGCTGAGGTTGTTGAACTAGATACACAGATTGAGCTTGAACCGGGGTTAACACGTACACAACTCATAAAGCGGGTAGTTGCGTATGAACGAGATCGATTTATTGAGGAGTATGGATTTGATTCTTTTATGGATATGAATCTTGTTCGGTTTTCTTCTCCAGGTATGTACCCAGAGGTGGTGAATCATATTCTGGTGCATAAGTACTATATTAATGAGGGACAGCGTGAAGAGGTGAAAATCGAAGATGCGGCAAAATCCTGGTATAACACGGTCTTTCTTCCCATAGTCTTTCAAATAAAAGAGGACCGTCTATTGAATGCTTTCCCTGGAAAGACTCATGGTGATCTCTATTTGTGGATTGTTCGTCATTGGGATAATTTGAAACATGGACTTGAGGAAGAGGTGTCAATCAAAAACGCCACTCATGATTTTAAGGCTAAGTTTGGAGCAGGTCGATTTGCCAGATGGATACAGTGGATACGCGAACGATTCATCCGATTTTAGCAAAATTCCTGAAATTAAAGTGGATTTGTGAATAAGAATTTAATGGTATCACTATAACCGCCTTCCATGACGGTTTCATTCATTGGTACGAGAATTGAAAATGTACTTTGAATATTATAGTCACCGTTTATATCGCCCATGAGATTTTTAGCACCAGATATGACAGGAACTCTATTTCCAGTTCCTGAATAATCAAATGATATAGTATACGGTAAATACATATTGTCTAACGTGTTGTGCAGCATGCGGAAACCGCCACCAACTGTTGAGTGCAGTCCAGTTATGGTGAGCTCCATTCGGCTGTTTGCAGTGAGTTTATATCCAATTTCCTTTGCTACTCCCACTTGTACACTGACTGGAGATGGTTCGAGTATTTCAAAGGTTGTGTCGGCAAGAATAGTTGTAGTAAGAAGAAGTGTTTCTGGAGGAGGAAGCATATTTGAGGAGATTGAAAATGGAACAAGAAAGAGTATAAGTACTGTAATACATAAGATAGCTATGAGGTGTTTTGGGTGTGTTAGGTATTTTCGACTATCTCTGTTCATGCCCACAATGTATCAAGCGGCCCTACTTGTGTCAATAGTTTATCATGAGAAGAGTAGAATTTCATAGATGGGGATGGTTGAATTAAATAACATTTAAATAACAATGTATCATATATTTAGATGTAACTATAATGAGGAATACAGAATAAGAAATTTGTTGTTTGTAATAATGCCCCTTGAAGTATTGAGTGTTTTATAAACATTAGCAGGCTTCTTATGACAAGAGATGAGGGCATGTTTTCCGAAAAATTGAGCGAATTTCTTTTCTAGTATCCTTTTGCTGAAAAATGTGGCATA
>CAZTUL010000079.1:0-9022 GCA_964616275.1 uncultured Spirochaetaceae bacterium
AGAGTGAATAGCATACAGGCAACCATACATCCCAAGAAAATGCTTTTCCCTATTACTGGTTTCATGGCCATCCTCCTAACAGATTTTTTATTAGGATGCCATGCGGTAAAGTATCTGGCTTCATACCAAAGTATGAAAATTCCATTAATTGAGAAAAAACTTGACATATGACTCGTGGTACAGAAAAACTAGATTATTGAAACAATTTGGGGATTCTCCTTTTGGAACTGACATGAGAAGACCAGTAGAAACTGATTCATATAAAATTAATTTTTCGTCTACATGAGGAGTGAATATGAAAAGAACTATCTTTTTAAGTGTTATGGTAATCGCTATTTCTGTGGTATTTATTTCATGCGGTACACTATTTACCAAAGGTGGAAGTGCCTATAGAAGTGGAGTCTCAGCCTACGAGAGGCAGCAGTATGTTTCATCGCTGCAATCTCTTTCTGATGCTCTCTCTGTTAATCCCGAATTTGAAGAAGCTGCTCAGCTGTTTCCCAAAGTCTTTGTAGAAGGAACTTCATACTATAAGAACCAAGTTGCAGCATTCGCAGGACGAAATGATCTTCAGTCTATTGATCGGGTCTATCATGCCTATGTGAACTTACAGGATTTACACACGATTGCCGGAGTTTCTGGTCGTGGTGGTATAACTATCGAGGATTTTTCTCAGGAGCTTCAGGAAATTCGCTTAATTTCTGCTGATATGTGGTTTGAAAACGGACAGAATCTTCAACAAAAGGGTGATCGAGAGAGCCTTAAGCAGGCAGTTGCAGCATATGAAACAGCACGTAGTAGAAATCCAAATCTCCCAAATATCGATAATCTGATTGCTACAGCATTGGAAAAAGCAACAGTTACTGTCGCAATAGTCGCTCATGGATCAAGCATTGCAGGATTATCTGAAAAGGTGGTTAAAGATGTAACGGACATTCTTTCTCAGAATCGATTCGTCCGGGTGCTTCCTTATCGTGATTTTACACCTGGAGAGGAATCGATGGTCGGCCCACTGGATATTGCAATCATGGAAGGAATGGGGAAAGGCTGGAACTATGTCTTAGAGGTGTATACCTATCAGGGGTTTGAAGAAATTAATAAAGAAGAACCTGTAATATTACCCTCCGCAGAACCGCTTTTCTCAGGAGTTAAAAAAACATTGGGCTATAAACATAATACGTCAATATCATATAGATTGTTTAATATTAAACGGGGTGTTGCTATTGAGTTTGAAGATCAGATCAGAGAAGTTGACGGACCCTACGAATATACATTCAGTTATGTACAGTCGGAAGGTCTTCGTGAACTGAACCTCGGCGGTACAGGTAAGAAAAATCTTCGTTTTGTTACAAGCAACGCTGACGATATCCGTACTAATTCGTCTATAAGCACGTTACGTTGGGATTATGAGAATATTGAGATACCGATTGAAATATCTGATCCCACTGACCAGACACAATGGATTTCCTACTTCACTCGAAAGTATGATGACTTTGAAACATTTGTTCGTAATGAGAGTGAAAGAGAGCTGTTCTATGCAATTGAGGTTGTACACCACAGGCCGAGCGATACCTATTATACAATCGGACCAAACTTGGATGAAGCGATAAGACGTTCAAAAATCAATAGTGCAATCATGAATGCTCTGAGTTATACGGGACGGAAACTGATCGAAGAGGAGAAAAAGGCTGGCGGGTCAGGATATCTCAAAGCGGGTAAACTTGCGGCTAACGCTATAAAGGATTTGTTGTAGTACGAATAATGGAAGGTCTTAGTTTTTCACTCTCGTTCCTATGCCTCCGAGAAGAGCAGGATGAGTATGACTTGCATGTTGCATGATTTTGGGTCATGCTCATTCGCATGAGGATGATGTAATGGGAATCAGGGAGATAGCCAAGGAAGCAGGAGTTTCCGTTGCCACTGTATCTCGAGTTCTGAACGGAACCAAATTTGTCAGTGAAGATCTAAAAGAGAAAGTACTTGCATGCATACAGAAAGAGGGTTATGTAGCAAACCATGTAGCACGTAGTATGGTACTCAAGAAAACATTGACCTGTGGCCTCATAATCCCGGAAGTTTCCGAACTCTATCACCAGATGATCTTTTCTACTGCAGAACGTATTCTGGAAAATGCCGGATACAAAGTCATGGTGTGCAGAGTGAAAGATACACTCGCAAGTGTACGAGTCTATCTTGATCTGTTACTGGAAAACCGCGTTGATGGAATACTACTTATGCATGAAACAAGTAATCCCAAAGTATACGAACAGCTGAAGAAGTCACAAATTCCCATAATTCTCGCTGGAATTGACATCCCGGGACTTCCGTTACCACAGGTAAGAATCGATGACTATCAAGCTTCCTACGATGGAACACGCTATCTCTTAGGCCTGGGGAAACGGCATATCGGCCTAATCGGTGGGTGGGGTTACTCTGTTGGTGATAAGCGTTTAGAAGGGTACAAAGAAGCCTTGAGTGAAGCCCAACTGCCATTCAAGCCCGCTCTGATTGTCTCGGGTGATTATACTGTTGAATCAGGTAAGCTTGCGATGCAGAAACTTATTGAATCCGGAGAGAACCTGGATGCTGTGTTTGTGCTCAGTGATGAAATGGCAATTGGGGTAATGCGAGCAGTGAAAGAGGCGGGGCTATCAGTTCCGCATGATATTTCGATACTTGGATTTGATGGAATAACTGTGGGGAAATATTTGAATCCGACACTCGCAACAGTGAGCCAACCAATTGAAGAGATTGGATTGCAATCTGCAGAAGCCTTGCTGCATCTCATGAAAGGAGAATCTGTCAGACCTCTAACATTACTCTCTCATACTATTCGTGAAGGCGAGAGTGTTCAATAACTTGAAGACATAACGCATGCATACTTTCAAAGAAGTATAAAAACTTTTCTTGACAGGAAAACGTTTACCTCATACTATGAAGTAGCATTAGTTTTTGGAGAAGGGCATGAAACTTACAATTCTCGGAGCTGCAAGTCCAAGATTTCCTCTGTTACTACACTCGCTTTTACAGCGTGAAACGTTGATATTTACGAGTGTATATCTCTACGACATAGACACCAACAAACTGGAGTTGTTAGCAAGAACGATTCTTCCGAGGATTCTTGCGCACCATACCTCTTCCCTTGAACTCATAGTTGCCGCGACCTTGGAAGAAGCAGTCAAAGATGCTGATTATATCTTCTCATCAATCAGAGTAGGGGGACAGAAAGCTAGAGCACTTGATGAAAAAGCAGCCTTGGCATGTGATCAGATAGGACAGGAAACAGTCGGCCTAGGTGGGTTTGCCCTTGCTATGAAAACTACACCCATCGTATTGGAGCAGGTAAAGGTTATTCAGAAGTTTGCTCCAAATGCGGTACTCATTAATTTCACTAATCCCTCTGGATTGGTGACTCAGGCCGTCCACTCCCTAACAGACTTTAAAAAAATTGTAGGTATATGTGATGCTCCAGAGATGGTTGCAGATTATACATCGGCAATCTACGGCTGTAGTAATGAAGAGATATCACTGAGGTATTATGGATTGAACCATCTTGGATGGGTGTATTCCATTCAGGTTAAGGGAAGAGAGATGATTGATGATCTCATTAATACCAAGCTTTCTAGGTTTTTCGAAAAAGAACCGTTCTATCGTGATCTTGAGGAGCATATTCGAAAGACCCGTACCATTCCAAATGAATATCTTTACTACTATATACACGCCCAGAAAGTATTAAAGAACCAAAAACAGTCAGCCGTTACGAGAGCGGAGGTTATTGAAAAATTAGATGCAGAACTCTACCAGAGATTATCAGAGGAGAATGAGGACCCGATTACTGTGTTCAATCGATATATGGATGCACGAAACAGTTCATATATGACGATGGAATCAGGGGCTGATCGATCACAACCTGCCTTCGACTTGTTTCACCAAGAGAGAGCTAATGGGTATGATGCCATAGCGTTGAATGTGCTTTCTTCTCTTCTTCACCCCAGTGATCATACCATAATCCTCAATATAGAGAACAATGGATTTGATCAGTCATTGCAGGATGACGATGTTATAGAAGTTTCATCAAAAGCCGTTGATGGTTGGTTTATTCCTGTAGGTGATAGTGAAAAAATTCCTGCAGAAAGTAAGGAGCTTCTCGTACGTATGAAACAGTACGAACGGAAGGTCATTGAGGCGATTTCAAGTGGCGAAGAGAAGGATGCAGTTGCAGCTTTATCTTTGCACCCTTTCTTTCATGGTAATGCTCAGCACGTATATGCATGTTTTAAGCAAATGCAGCGAAGCATGGGGGATGCATGATGATTAAACCAGTGCTCACAATCGGTCCCATCTACTGTGATTTGCTTCTCGAAGGATTCTCAAGCATACCGAAAATGGGTGAAGAGCTGTTTCTTGATTCTTATGTACTTTCTGCCGGTGGGAATGCCATTGTTGCCAGTGCTATTTCCCAGTTAGGAATGCCAAGTGCAATTCTTTCCACCATAGGTAGTGATGTAATGGGTGAACACCTCGCCACTTTGCTGGCTGAAAAACACGTGCAGTTAGATTACTTACTTAAGGTTCCCTCTCAAAAAACAAACCTGAGCCTCATACTTCATGGTGCTGAAGATAGGTCCTTTCTTACATGGGTACAAGAGTTCTCAACCTATGCAGATATGCTGCAGCAGAAGCTGGAGAGTATTGATGTTGATAATTTTAGCCATATTCATGTCTGTTTCGAATATCTCGCTATACCATGCGTACAACGTTTCATTTCACGAGCTCGCGATAAGGTAATATCAGTTTCTACCGGCTTAGGATTCCAAGACAGCCTTCTCTGGAACACTACAAGCCAGTCCTATATCTCCTATGTTGATTGGTGTTTTATGAATCTTTCAGAGGCAAAACGAATAACTCAGAGGGAAAAACTGTATGAAATCATGGCGACATTACAATCATTTATCTCAGTACCCGTTATAACGCTAGGTGCCGAAGGAGCATGTGCTCTTACCTCGGAAGGAGATTTGCTTCACTATCCAGCAGAGGACGTTCCAGTCGTTAACACAACTGGAAGCGGCGATTCTTTTACTGCAGGATTTATTTACGGATTAGTGCATAATCTACCACTCTCAAAATGTTTGCAGTACGGGAATCTGCTTGGTTCGCTTACCGCGAGCAGTAAGGAGTCTGTATCTCCTATGATAAGCAAGGAAATCTTGGAGGAGTATTATGGCTAGAAAAGTAGGATATTTACATCGTCAGGAACGAAAAGCAGCTCTTTTCTTTCTATTTCCACTTTTTGTCGGTTTGGCCATCTTTTATTTCTACTCTTTTATCCAGAATATCTACTATAGTTTTACTAATCTCAGTTCATTTGGAACACCTGCTTTTATCGGGCTGGAAAATTACAAACGACTTTTCTCAGATCCTAAGTTCTACTTATCATTAAAAAACACACTTGCATATGTTGTGTTGTGTGTACCGGCTATTGTAATCATTGCAACGTTTAATGCGTTTCTTCTCTCTAGATTGAAACGGGGAAGCACATTCTTTAGGACAATGCTCTTTCTTCCAGCTATCACCATGCCGGCAGCAATAGGCATACTGTGGCGTTGGCTGCTTAATTATAAATTTGGATTAATCAATGTAATTCTTAATGCTCTGAATATTGAAAGTATTGCATGGTTAAGTGAACCTACCGTGGTATTGTATTCAATCAGCATTGTTCTCGTATGGTCGATGGTCGCAACCCAGATGGTCATACTGTTTTCCGGCATGCAGAATATTCCTACAATGTACTATGAAGCGGCTTTGATTGACGGAGCCTCTTCAGTGCAATCATTCTTCCGGATAACCTTGCCATTGCTTTCTCCAATACTTTTCTTTGTTGTTACTGTGAGCATTATTAATGTGTTTCAAATTTTTGACTTTATTTTCCTGATGATTCGTTCTACTGCACTTGCTATGCAATACTCAATGTCGCTTGTGTATTACTTCTATGATCGAAGTTTCATTGCATTTGAAAAAGGGTATGGAGTTGCCGTTTCCTTGGTACTCTTCATCATCATCTTGATTGTGACGATTTTCCAATTCGTCATGCAGAAAAGGTGGGTGCATTACTCATGATCAAAAAAAGTAATCTCAGCAAGATTGTTATAGTCTCACTTCTCTCTATAGCAGCAATGACTACCATATTTCCCTTCCTTTGGATGATTCTCACTTCTCTGAAAACATACGAGGAAGCCATTCGGATACCGCCTCAAATTTTTCCAGATGTAGTACAGTGGAAGAACTATGGAATCATTGCTGATAAGTTTCCTTTTGTGACCTTGTATATGAATACCTTTGTAGTGGTAATTATTGTCGTACTGGGAAATTTGGCTGTGTGTGCCATGGCTGCTTATGCGTTTGCACGGCTGCACTTTTTCGGGAGAGATGTCCTGTTCATTATGATATTGGGACTTCTTATGGTTCCTGGTCAAATTTTCTTAGTCCCTCATTACCAGATTATCACCTCATGGAGACTCGGTAATACGCTTCTAGCTCTAGCGATACCAGGATTGTTTAGGGTTTTTGGAGTATTTTTTCTTCGTCAGGCATTTTTAACCATTCCCAAAGAAATGGATGAGGCGGCATTGGTTGATGGGTGTTCCTATCAAAGAATCTTCATGAAGATTCATATACCGCTCATCAGCTCATCTCTGGTGAGCCTGGGAATATTAACAGCACTTTGGACTTGGACCGATTTGATGTGGCCTTTGATTATCAACCGTTCATTGGAGAAACTGACGCTCTCTGCTGGGTTAGCTTTTCTCATTGGAGAACATACGACCTATTACGAGCAAGTTATGGCTGGAGGTGTGATCTCATCGCTGCCAATCATTATTATCTTTGTTTTTTTTCAGCGATACATCATCAAAGGAATAGCTTCGACCGGAGTGAAAGGATAGGAGGACTTCTATGTTGGATTTTTTAGTTATTACAGCACATCCCGATGATGAGACTGCTGTAGCTGGACTCTTGATTAAAGCTAAAAAGCAGGGATTTCGAACTGGGCTCATTTGCCTTACAAAAGGAGAAAGTGGTGGTTTTGCTACCAAAGAGGAGCGAGTTGCCGAACTTGCCACTGCAGCAAAGCGACTCTCCTTGGATTATCTTAAAAATCTCGATTTTCCAGATTCGGGGATTGAAATAGATTTGGAAGGTGTGGAGAAGCTCATTCCGCTTTTGCGTGAGTGCGAGGCTCGTACTATTCTCACCATACATGGAGATGATTACCACCCCGATCATCGAGCAGTAAACGCCTTGGTAGACAGAGCAGTATTCGTTGCGGGTCTGAAAAAGTACAGCACAGATGGGAAAACTTGGCACCCATCTCAAGTGCTGCTTTTCTCACTAGATGCAAAGAGAATCCAGAAAAGGCCCGATATCATTCTTGATATCAGCGATGTGGAATCTGAGTGGAAAGAGGCGATAGCTTCCTATGTGTCACAACAGATAGCACCAATGATTGAGAGTCGGTCTCTGTATCTGGGAACCTTAGGAGGCTTCCGCTTAGCTGAGGGGCTGTATGCTCAGCAGCCTTTGCGTTTGCAGGATGTGACAAGTTTACTGAATACGAGCAAAAGTGGACGTTAGCTTATGTGTCCTATCGTCGATGGGACGTGAATTATAGGAGGGAACTATGAAAAAAGTAGTTGTGTTTGTATTGTTGTTTGTTTTAGTAACAACAATGGTCTTTGCTGCTGGGGCAAAAGAGACCGGTAAAAAACAATTGACGTTGGCTCTCTGGGATGAAAACCAGAAACCTGCTATCCAGAAGATTGTGGATCAGTACAATGCTTCTCAGGATAGTGTAGAGGTGGTAATAGAATTAACACCTTGGGGAAGCTATTGGACAAAATTAGATGCAGCAGCAGGGTCAAAGGATGCTCCAGATGTGTTCTGGATGAATACTTATCTCCCTAAGTATGCAACCGGTGGAGTAATCCAACCAATTGATGAGTATATCGCACGTGACAGCATCGATCTGAGTGCTTATGTGGATGCAACGGTCAAGATGCATCAGTATGAGGGTAAGAGATGGGGAATGCCGAAGGGATTGGACTCAGTTGCGGTTGCATTGAACACTGACTTGTTTGAACAGTATGGTGTCGCATTACCAAAAGAGGGTTGGACATGGGCTGATATGGTCAATCTCGCAACCCAACTTCGTGATGCTATCAAGAGAGCTGGTGGTGATGAGTACCCAATTCTTATGGAACTCGATGCACAGCCCTCACACTTCAATTTTGCACACCAGACTGGTGGATATGTAATCAGTCAGGATTTCAGTAAGTCCGGGTATAATCTCCCAGAAACTACTCTCGCGTATCAGCGTGTGGTGGACTTGATGGATAATAGTCTGCTAGCTCCCTATGTTGTGCTTTCTGATACAAATGGTACCGATCTCTTCCTTTCTGGCAAAGGTGCAATACTTTTTGTTGGTTCCTGGAAAGGTCAGGTGCTTGAAAACTCAACACTTGGTCAGAATGGTGCGATACACCTCATAACGATGCCTACCCAGGAAGCAGGAAACCACTCAGTTCTTGGTGGTCTGAGCTATGCAATCTCTGCCTATTCAAAAAACAAGGATGAAGCATGGGATTTCGTAAAGTTTATCACTGGAACTATAGGGAACACCATTCAGGCAGAGGAGGGAATTGATATTCCTGCACTTAAATCTGCTCAGAGCAAGTATCTTGAGAACTTTAAGAACATCAATGTTGAAGCCTACTTTAAGGCTGCAGAAGTTGCTGTTCCGTTCCCTGCTGGTCCTGATTTTACTTTGTGGTTTGGATATGTTAATGACTATGCTGCCCAGATATTTGGTGGACAAATCTCTGCCGAAGAGGGGACAAAAGCTATTTACCAGGAGATGCAGGCTATCTTGGATAAATAATTCGTGTATTGTTATACAATCTTAATTGGGAGGGGGCAAAAGGCGCTCAGCGAGTAACTGTCCTTGTGGACATCGATACCAATGTGGATT
>CAZTUL010000080.1:0-8556 GCA_964616275.1 uncultured Spirochaetaceae bacterium
ACACCCGGAAAGGGCGAAAATTGAAAATATCATACATACCATTGCTTTGAATCTGGTTTTGGATTGGTTCATGCATCACCCCTTTCTCATATCGCTCGTTACAACCACATCAACTTAAAGTAGACCCAGCCAGCACCTGAAAATTAAAAATTAGTATATGACTGGAGAACTACAACTCTTTCACGTTTTTCTGTTTTGCCATTTTCTGGAGAATCAATACCCTACTTGTGAGAATATGATCTTTAATAACCTGAGAGACTTCTGTAGCCTTCGATTCTTTCAATAGATTAAGAATTTCTCTATGGTTCTTATGAGCATAATCAGAAGATAATGCATAGAAATCAATTGAGTTAAGTAAGACTAACATTTGTGAGGCTATCGTCTTCCAGGCTTTTACTAATCGAGTATTATCGCTTTTTCCCATGATGTGTTCATGAAATTCCATATCAGCTTTAGCCATTGCTGCATAATCTCTTGATTGTTCATATACGGCTAACTGTTGCAATGTGGAATCGATATGCATAAAATCTGAGTCATCTAAATTACCGCAAGCTTTTTCTACCCCAATTCGCTCCAGTTCAGCACGAAGAAAGATGATTTCATCTACATCTTTTTCTGTAAAATCTATAACTCTAATACCACGTCTAGTAGTATGTATGAGCAACCCTTCTTGTGAAAGCTCTCGTATAGCTTCCCGAATTGGTGTTTTACTAATTTTCAATTGTCTCGAAATATCGTTCTCAACAAGTTTCTCCCCTGGGAGAATTCCCCCTGTTAAAATTAAATCTCGAAGTTTTTCATATACCAATTTATGTAAAGGAAGCCGATCAAAATCGGAAAGAGAAATAATCTCCATTGTATGCATCTCCTTATCGCGGGGCAAAAGCGGTATAGAGTCGACTCTATACCAAAGTGCTTTAATAATACGTAGAGCCTATAGAGATTGCAAGCCCCAATCTTTGCCTTCACCCCTTACTTTATCGAATCAAAAAATGTCCTTGACAGGTCCAAGAACGTGACCTAGACTATCGTTAAAGGATAAAGTCGACCGGCGACTTTATGGAAATAATGGAAGTTCAAGGGATAAAAACTATGAATCAGAAATCCTGTACGAGAGCTTTTTCAGTGCTTGGTATAGAATTTGGTATTATTTCAAACACAAATAGCGGTGTTTCAGATAATGAATACTTCAGTAGCAAAAGCCAACTCCATTCACTGTTATCAAACTTTCGTCACATAGTCGATATTCCTTTTACCGAAAATCATCATGCCTACATAATTATCAATGACTACCCAGCTGCACCATTTTCAATTAAGACAGACAATAATCTCATGATGATATCTGGCCCAATTACCAAACTTGAACAAGAAATTTCAGATAAAAGGGAATCAATTTTTGGTAACATGGGGATTCTTTCCAAATACATTATTTCTATACTTGAGTACCATGGAATATTTTCATTTCACTCAACTTCTTTTTTTGACCCATCTTCAAATCGTCTCTATTTAGTCCTCGGAGGATCCGGTGCAGGAAAATCAACTGTTCTCCTGGCAGCACTGGAGCAAAATTTTCAAGTTTTTGGTACAGAACTCACACATATTTCTATTCAGAACGGTAAAACAATCTTTCATAAAGGATCTCTTATTCAGAATTGTCGAGTAGGAAATCTAGTAGAAGATTTCCCTAATCTTATCCAAAAACTAGAGATTCCAGAGTTGCCTACGGCTAATATCTGGCATTCGTATCGTTCCGTAGATTTAACTGCCTTCGCATATCCACAAGAAAAAATTGTTGATCCAGCATTAACAATTATTTTCCCGAAGATTGAATCAGATCGTAAAGTACCTGAACAATTTAAAGTCAAACAGAATTCGCTCGAAAGCAAGATTTTTGAAAATCTTTGTGAAAAAACCAGCACACAATCATATGTATACGGAATCTATTTCACCCCCTCGCTGGATACCTTGGAGTCACAACAACGCCGAAGTGAATTTGCTCGTCAGTTCACCAAATCAACCCGTATTGAGGCTGTATGGAAATCACTGGCAAATCCACATATGTGTCTAATGAATATCGTATAAAATTTTGAGACTTATCATTTTCTGAAGGAAAAAATATTTAGGAGGAATTATAAATGAAAATTGAATACCGAGGGATGCAAGACACCTACCCTATGGTCTCATCGGGACGCACAGATCCTCCTCGAAACTCCGGCCTAACCATGGTAATAGATATGGGATCCGGAATTGCCGAAACACAGGATCTTATAGATTTTGCATGGCGTTACATAGATATCATGAAAATATCATCAGGAACAGCTGCACTGTATCCGGAACGTGTACTCAGGAAAAAAATTGAGATTTACCACGAAAAACAGATACACGTAGAAGCTGGAGGTTCTCATTTTGAAGTGGCTCTTTGGAAAAATCGATTTGATTCCTACCTAAGAAGACTGGTTGATCTAGGATTCGACGTCGTAGAAATTGCTGATGGACATCTCCCTCTCGATGATTCTATCCGGTTAGATTGTATTCGGAAGGCAAAAGATGTCGGGCTCAAAGTAGCAACTGAAGTAGGAAAAAAACTTCCATCCGAGAATATAAAAGCACCGGGAATCGTCGAACAAATACACAAAGATCTTGAAGCAGGTGCTGATTACGTTATCATTGAAGGAAAAGCTTCAGGCATGGATGTTGGGATTTTTGATGAGAAAGGAAATGTCAATCAAGCTGAACTCGACGAAATCATTCATGGAATAAAAGATGTAAACAAACTAATCTGGGAGGCTCCACTTCGTCTACAAGAGCAAGCACTCATACTACAGCTTGGACCAAATGTTAATCTTGGCAACATCTTCCCGCAAGAAATTTATCCGTTAGAACTTATGAGAAACGGACTCATGCTCATGCCATTGATTCAGGCTTGGAATGCCGAGCATGAGAGTACATGAGAGCTTTAGAACCGGTAAAAAGGAGATTAACATGAAGTTAACCATTGAAGAACTTCAAAAAAAAGCTGCACAAATAAGACTCCGCACCATTGAAATGATTGATACTGCTGGAGGAGGACATATTGGTGGATCTTTGTCTGCAATGGACATAATGACAGCCCTATACTTTCGCATAATGAATATTGACCCTAATCAACCCGACGACCCACTTCGAGATTGGTTCATTCTCTCTGCAGGCCATAAGGCAGCTGGATATGTATCGGTGCTTGCTGCTCGAGGATATTTCGAGGATGCTCTTTTAGACACATTTAATAAGTTAGGGAGCCCCTTCGGTATTCACCCAGATAAAAATAAGATAATTGGGTGTGAGGCTAGTACAGGAAGTTTGGGTCATGGACTCCCCATGTCTGTGGGTATTGCACTTTCATTACGATTAGATAATCTGCAAAGTAACGTGTACTGCCTTATGGGAGATGGAGAAACACATGAGGGCACCGTTTGGGAAGCAGCGATGGGAGCAGCACAACATCGTTTGGACAATCTTATTGCTATAGTAGATTACAACAAATGCTCAATGGATGGGCCAATCAACTCAATTGTCTCCGTTGAGCCAATCGAAGATAAATGGAAGTCTTTTGGATGGAATGTAATCCGTATTGACGGTAATGACATGGCAAGTGTAGTTGAGGCCCTCGAAGGCCCTCATCCGTCTGGAAAACCCACAGTAATTATCGCTGATACTCTTAAAGGAAAGGGGGTGCCCTCTATAGAAGGTGATTACCACTGGCACTATGGTTTTCTAAATGAGGAACAGTTAGCACAGGCACGAAAAGATTTAGGAGGTGTCTCCAATGGCTAAAAGCGGATTAAGTATGGCCGATGTAGAAAAAATGTCTGCTCGGGAAGCGTTTGGAACTGCTTTGGCAGAAGTAGGAGAAAAATTCCCTAATCTCGTACTTCTCGGTGCTGATGCAATTGGATCTACACGAGCAGCAGCCTTTGCAAAAAGATTTCCTGATCGAACATTTAATTTTGGAATTGCTGAGCAAGAAATGGTAAGTGCTGCGGCAGGATTTGCTCTTCGGGGGAAAATTGCAGTAGCCACAGCTTATGGATTTCTCCTCTCTTTACGTGCATGTGAACAAGTACGAACCGATATTTGCTACCAAAATCTCAATGTAAAACTCATGGCAACACATACTGGGTTGTCTATGGCCGATGCAGGAACAACTCACCATTCAACTGAAGATGTTGCAATCATGAGAAGTTTTGCCAACATGACCGTAGTGGCACCGAGTGATTCTGTTGAGACGGTGAAAGCTGTTGAAGCAGTTATTCGCTATCCTGGACCGGTATATCTCCGTATGGGGCGTGGTGCTATGTCTTCAGTGAATACCGATAACTATGAATTTATCATTGGTAAAGCACATACACTAGTTCCAGGTTCTGACGTTACTATCATTGCTTATGGAGTAATGGTGAATGAAGCATTAATTGCAGCCCAGAGACTTGAAGAACAAGGGATTTCCGCAAGAGTGGTGAATATGCACACAATAAAACCCTTGGACACCGAGTGTGTACTTGCCGCAGCAAAAGAGACAGGTGCCATAGTTACAGCAGAAGAACATACCATTTTCGGAGGACTTGGGGAGGCCGTCGCCGGTTGTGTTACATCGGCCCATCCTGTACCGGTAATTCGAGTTGGATTGCAGGATTCTTTTAGTGTATTCGGAGCTGAAGGAGAAGTACGAGCTGCAATGGGTCTTACTGCAGATTCAATCATCCATGCAGCTATGCAGGCAGTTTCAATGAAATAATCGTGTAAGGATATAGGTGGTACTGACCGGAGTGTATGGTTTTGTTGACAACTGCAATAGTTGCCCATATACTCGAAATTGTCCACCACCTGAATCGATTGACAGTCGACCGATTAGTAATGATGGAGGTGTATATATGCAAAAGCATAGGGTAATTCTTGATTGTGACAACACCATGGGATTACCAAACTGGGAAGTAGATGACGGACTATTACTACTCTATCTGCTCGGTAGAGATGATATTGATTTACTAGGAATTACCAACACCTTCGGCAACAGTACCCATACCAATGTTGCAGCATGTACGCAACGTATGCTTGAAGATTTAAATCGTACCGATATTCCTCGTTTCGATGGTGAAACCTACCACGGACAAAACCCACGTATAAACGTAGATCGGGCAAGTGGAATACGATACAAAAATGAAGAAACCCAAGAGAACAGCATTACTCCTGCAGCACGATTTCTTGCAGAACAAGCAGCAAAATATCCTGGTGAAATCACCATATTTGCAGCTGGACCTGTGTCAAATCTCTATAAAGCCTCTCTCTATGATCCTTCATTCTTTAAAAACATAAAAAGTATTGTGTGTATGGGTGGATATACTGAGGAATTATATCTTGCGGGAGTTCATCTTAATGAATTAAATTTTGCTTGCGATCCTGAAGCAACATATTCGGTAATCTATAGCGGTGTACCACTTGTTTTCATGACAGGGCAGGTCTGCTTGGATGCACCTTTTAAGAAAAAAGACTTTTCCCGTCTTCCAAGTTGGGATTCAGATAGAATCAAGCTTATTACTGATTGGCATGAAACATTTTCAGGTGCTTTCAACATTGATGCTTTCTACCTCTGGGACCTTTTAATTCCAGTCTATATAAGCTACCCAGAACTATTTGACTCTCCTAAGGTTTGGATACGTCCAACCCTAGAGGATTTACGTCATGGCCTTTTACCAGAAAGCGACTCCACCGACGGTATTCAAGTTGTTCTTCCAACCCATATCCAAGATTATGAAAGGTTCATGGATATACTATTTGAAGCTTGGCACAAAGAGTGTGATAGAGAGAAAACATGGCGAAAGTTGTGAGTATTAACATGTTTAAGGAGGTTTTGAACATGAAAAAAATGCTAATCATAATGCTGGTTCTGGTGATAGCCACGAGCAGCATACTCTGGGCAGGAGCTCAGAAGGAAGCCCAGGTTCCATTCGAACAAAGGTATCAGGACATGACCTGGGAAGAAATTGTCGCGGAGGCAAAAGGACAGACTGTGTATCACTACATGTGGGGTGGTTCAGATGTCATCAACAACTGGATAAGTGGATTTTATGCTGACCAATTGAAGCAGAAATACGATATCACGTTGGAGATGGTACCCGTTACGGGACCTCAGGTGTACATCAACAAAGTTCTTGGTGAAAAACAAGCTGGAAAGCACACCGGTGGATCAGTAGATCTCGTATGGGTTAATGGTGAAAATTTCAAAACAATGCGTCAAGGAGATCTGTTATTTGGACCATACGCCGATAAATTGCCAAACACTGAGTATGTAAACATGGAAGACAAGGCAATTGCTTATGACTTTGGATATCCCGTTGAAGGATATGAGTCGCCATATGGTTCAGCACAGATGGTAATGATCTATGACTCAGCACGGTTACCTAATCCCCCTAAAACAGTAGATGCACTTATAAAATGGGTTAAGGCAAATCCAGGGAAGTTTACGTATCCTGCATTACCGGATTTCACAGGATCCGCTTTCATTCGTCACTTATTCTACTATGCAAACGGTGGTACAGATGGTCTGATGGGTGAATTTGATGAAGCAAAGTATACCGAAGTGGCTAACAAATTCTTTGCGCTTCTTAACGAACTCAAACCATATATGTGGCGACAAGGCACTACATATCCGGAAAGTTTGGCAAAGCTGAATGACTTATTTGCAAACGGTGAAGTTCTATTGAATTTCAACTATGGACCTGGTGATGCCGCAGCTAAAATTGAGACAGGACAATTCCCAAAAACTGTTCGGACCTATGTATTTGATGAAGGTACTATCGCAAATTCTAATTATTTAGCAATCCCATACAATTCTTCCAGTAAAGCAGCCGCGATGGTTGCAGCTAATGAAATGCTTGACCCTGAAGTACAATATAGCATGGCTGTGATTCGAAAATCTTGGCCTCTCATTGTAAATATTGAAAAACTCCCAGCAGAATGGCAAGCAAAAATTGACGCCATTGACATGGGAGCTGCAGTACTTCCAGGAGATGAATTAAGTAACCATACACTTCCAGAAATGATGTCTGATTGGCTCATGAGAATTGAGCAAGATTGGACAGAGAAAATTTTGCAGCAGTAAGGCTTTTTGCCTACCAGAAGGAATGACCTTTAGCAGGCAGGCCAAAGAAAGACCTGCCTGCTGTTTTGAGACAATAGTCATTCATTGGACATCTAGAGTAACAGGAGTACGCAATGTGCACAAAACTAGTTATAGTCGACTGCGACAACACATTCGGAGTTCCCGGGCGTCCCGTTGATGATGGACAGACGCTTTTATATCTCATGGGAAGGTCTGATATTCGAATACTAGGAATTACAACAACATTTGGAAACGGGAATGCCGATACAGTATACGATGCTACGTGTTGGTTGGTTGCACATAGTGTACAGCCTGAAATTCCTGTGTACAAGGGAAGCTGCCAGGATCAGAATAAACCATCAGAAGCATCAAAGTTTCTCTCTAAATCAGCAGCAACCTACCCAGGAAAAGTTCAGATCCTTGCAATTGGAAGTATGCGTAACCTGTATCAGGCACAGAGTGATGACCATTCGTTCTTTTCTAACTTAGCTGGAATCTCAATCATGGGAGGGTACCGATATCCTCTGCCATATAAAGGGTGGAATAAAATTCCTGAAGTGAATTTTTCTCATGACCCCGAAGCTACGCTTTCAGTACTCTCAGCTTCTTGTCCTGTTACCATATTTGATGCTCACATCTGTTTTCAAGCTCCCTTCGGACTTAAAGAACTCCACCGCCTATATCCAATCGATCGTTCACAATTTCATATAATTCAGGATTATCTACTGTCAAATATTGATAGCCTGTATGAGCCTGTTGATTATCTATGGGATCTTCTTCCTGCTGTCTATCTATCGTATCCTGAACTATTTCACTCCAACCATGTGCATTTAGCAAGTACCGTTGAAGATTTTAAAACGGGAACTCTCAAAATCTCAAATACTGTTGGTCCAGAAATAAACGTTCCGGATCACATTACGGACATCGATTTATTCTACAATGTGTTATATGAAGCATGGGAAAAAGCTCCTTTAGTTATGAATCGTGATGCTGGCACAGGTCTTGCCAAGGAGCGTGTATGAAACGATTATCTTTATTACTCATGCTGGCACCAGCCCTACTCGTTATTATTGCATTATTCCTTGGAGGATTAATGCTCGGCCTATTACAAAGTGTCAGTTATATGCCCGTTATCGGATTAAACGATTTTTCACTGGATGCCTATAAGTCTATGTTCACCGACTCGCAATTCCTCGGTTCCCTGGCTCTCACCTTTGGCCTTTCTGTAATTACAACCTTCCTTACTATTGTGTTTGCAATAATTACAGCTTTAGCACTACGAAAGACATTTATTGGCAAGCGCATAGTTAATTTTCTGTATCAATTTCCAATCACTATTCCTCACCTTGTAATCGCAATCGGCATTATGCTGCTATTCAGTCAAAGTGGGTATTTCTCTCGAGTAGCTCACGCCTTCGGGTTTA
>CAZTUL010000081.1:0-8539 GCA_964616275.1 uncultured Spirochaetaceae bacterium
AGCTTGAGGTGCTAGTGGGCGAGAGCTTGTGCTGGTTCAAGTCCAGTCTGCCGCAACTATAGCAACCCTTGTTATGCTCAGGCATGGTGAGGGTTCTTTCTTTTTAGTAGTATTTCTCTATCACAATGTAAACAAAGATTATTGTGACAACAACGAGTTCCACCACATGTAGGACAAGTCCACGTCTCTTGCTGATCAGCTAAGAATCTATCCATTCCCTGCTCTTGGATATAGTTGAGGTTCTCAATCATGCTCATGTGATATTTGGTGCGGTAACGTTTATCCAACGATTTTAGTCGTTTGCAGGGAAATAAATCACACTCATAACAAAAACGAACCTTTCCTTCTCCTAGCAAATTGCAAGCAGCCTTCATATGTACGCAATTTTGCCCTCGTGGAATACAGCCAGGGCAGTATTTCCTATGAAATCCCAGAGTATTTAAATCAAGTTCTTTGAATTGATAAGCAGAGCACAAAGAACAATTCATGCCACAAGGAGCAATAAGATCTTCATTCATGAAGTATCCCTCCTACATTCATTCAGTATATCACATGGTGGAATCAGTTCATAATACAGTGTATATCATTTCAATCTGGATTATATAGTTTTTCCATCCAGAGGAACTAAGCACTACCGTATCATGAGATTTTCAAACTGATCGAGCAGATGAGAGAATGTAGTCAAAGCCTTTCTCACCGGTTCTGGGGACGTCATATCTACTCCTGCAAGTTTAAGTGAATCAATCGGATAACGGGATCCCCCTGATTGTAAAAATTGCAGGTATGCTGCGGTGTCCTTCTCAGATCCGTTCATTACCTTGTTAGCTAGTGTAATAGATGCACTCAAACCCGTAGCATATTTATATACATAGAATGCACGATAAAAGTGTGGTATGCGCAATCCCTCTAAATCGCTCATCGGGAATAGTTTTACATTGGATCCAAAATAGGTGGTAAGTAATTTCCTGTATAGACCTCTTAGTGAATCGATAGTAACAGGTTCTCCAGCTTCTACCTGTTGGTGAACAAGATGTTCATATTCAGCAAACATGGTTTGACGATACAACGTAGCAACTATATCATCTATCTGTTTCCCTAAAATGTAAGCCGCCATCTCTTGGTTTTTAGCTTGTTTAAGAAGATAGTCTGCAACCAGTTGTTCATTAAACGTAGAAGCGACCTCTGCTTCGAAAATTGTGTAATCATATGAGGGGAAAGGATTGTTTTTTGCACTATAGTAGGAGTGCATTGAGTGCCCACCTTCATGAGCAAGCGTAAACACATCCCGTAATACATCCTCTTTATAATTCATGAGAATATAGGGAAGCCCCGAATAGATTCCTGAAGAGAAGGCTCCGGAGCGTTTCCCAGTATTTTCATATTTATCGACCCATCGAGCAGTTGTAAGACCTGTACGAAGAGTTTCAACATATTCACTACCGAGAGGAGCAAGAGCTTGGGTAATCACGTCTACCGCTTCATTGTAGGTGTGGCGAACTGTTACACCGGAAACGAGGGGTACGTACATGTCGTAATGGGTTAGTACATCAAGTTGTAATAATTTTCTACGTATTTCATAATAGCGATGCAGCTGCGGAAGAGTTTCATGAACAGCAGAAATGAGATTATCATACACAGTATGATCAACATTGTCTGGGAAAAGAAACAGGGAACGTGAATCTCTATAATTTCGAACTTTAGCACGAAACAAATCCTGTTTTATGCTTGCATCGTAGAGAGAGGCGAGAGTATTTTTGTGAGCATCGAAGACAGAATAAAACTTTTTATACGTACTTTCTCTAATTTTTCGGTCATGATGCTGCATAAGATATCCATAGGTGCTCTGTGTAAGCGGAATTGAGCCATCTTGGGTCTGTATTTTCCCAAATACAAAGTCCACATTGGTTAATGTGTTAAACACATCCTGCGATTTTCCACCCACTTCACTTTGCAATGCAAGAATTTTTTCTTCCTCAGAAGAGAGAATATGTGGTCTAAATCGGAGCATTTTTTCGATCATTACCTTGTAATCAGCGAATTTGGGTAAAGATATCCAGCTGTGAATTGTTTCATCATCAATTGCAATAATTTCCGGTTCGATGTAGCTAGTTGAAGCTGCGAATTTCGTCATTATCTGTTGAGCCAAGCTTTGTCTTCGTTGATTAACTGAATCACTACCGTCTGCAGCGTAGTGTAAAAATGCATACTGCATAATTTTTTCTGCTCGTTTACCCATTTCTGATAACCATGTAAGAACTTCATGAAGTGATTCATGACTTTCGCCAATTGTCCCTCGGAATTTTTCTGCGTCTTCAATACTATTTTGCAATGTTTTACAATCTGACTCCCACGCTGCATCATTCTGATAGAGTGCAGTCAAATCCCAAGTATCTTCAGTTGGAACGTCGCTGCGATGAACAATTTGTTGTGTTTTATTATTAACAGACATGAAATACCTCCGAGTGTTCAATTTGCTGTATCATCCCCAATATGCGCTTCGCGGCAAGGCTGCGATGACTTATACTGTTTTTCTCTTGCTGAGATAGTTCTGCCATGGTTTTCCCGGTTTCCCCCACAAGAAAAATTGGGTCATAACCAAATCCACCATCGCCATAGGGATGTTTAGCGATATAGCCTTCGACTGTTTCTTGGACAATATATTTTTTGTGAGAAGAGAGAACAAGTGCAATAGCACATACAAAACGTGCGGTACGTTTAATCTCTGGAACGTTACTCAACTGACTAAGGACGAGCTGATTTCGCTCCGGAGAGGTAAGTATTCTGCCTTCTGCATCAGAACCGTAACGTGCACTATAAATTCCCGGAGCACCATCTAACGCATCTATCACCAGACCTGAATCATCTGCTAAAGTAGGAAGATGAACTAGATTATAGAGGTGTTCAGCTTTTCCTAAAGCGTTTCCAGTAAAAGTTTGTTCGGTCTCTTCAAATTCAAAAGATATCCCAAGGTCGGATGGCATCTTAATATCATGAGGAATCAATAAAGTCGCCATTTCCAATAGTTTATGCTGGTTTTGAGAAGCAAATAGTAAATTCATATGTCGAACATACCCGATTTAGCCACAACCGTCCATTATTTCACGCAAATATCGTTTTAATGACACAACACCAGAATCTACTGTTCCCTTCGGAACATGAGTGAGTCGGGCAACTACTTCATGGGTAATTGGATTAGTTCTTTTTTGAATCTGGGAATTACGTTGATAGCATAACAGTCGTTCCCTCTCGCAGCGCTCTAATAATCTTTCGATTTTCTCTTGTGGTGCAAAATTATTTTTTAACATTACATACTCTCTTTGATACTGGATTGAATCATAAAAGTGTCCATCTCTGATTTTTTTCAACTGTTCAATCTTTCGACACCTTTCTACGGATTGTTCTCGTGCGATGTGCATGATTTTTGCTAATTCGAATTCATCCATTTCAAGATACCCTGCGAGAAATGAGATATGATGTGCGTTCAGACTGTTGGAACAGAGCAACACCAGTTGAAGGAATTTTCTTCGAAAGCTTTTTGATTTGTTAATTCTTTGTTTGAGTACTAGACAAGCATGAGAAGTTGAAACCCATTCTGATGAGCTTGTTTGATTTACATCAGCATGAGTTCCGTATCCTACAAAGTTGTCAGAGGCGATAAATTCGACAATGGTCTCATAGGGAATACTCACATTCATCTCTCGCATCAATTTCCTTCTATGTTGTTTGAGAAGCACTTGTGCCTGCATATATGCAATACGTTGAATATAATGTTCAAATGGAATACCAGTAAATGTAAATGAAGCGATGATTTTGGGTAGTCTCGGCTTAATTGAAAGGAGAAGTTCTGAAGCATCTTCTTCGCGAAGAAAGTGAGTTTTCACTGGGTACTGATACAGAATTAAAAGGCATTGGTTTTCAATTAATCGAAAAAGTCGATAACTTTCCTTTCGGTTACGCTTCGGATTGTTCATACACATAGATTGGTACTGTAGAACTTGCTTGGTGAGGTGTGTGCTCATGAATTGCCCTCCTTTGTAGAGGAAACATAGAGCAATATTCATGCCAAGTTACAAATTCATAACATCACTATTTATTGACTAATAAAGAGATAAATATTTTCGTGTAAGCTATTGAATTTCTTGTTCGATTTTTGCAAGTAATGATTGTTCTAACTCTGATAGATTCCCGCGTACTGTGGCCCCAGCAGCTTTTCTATGACCACCCCCACCGTAGGTAGCACTGATTTTCCCAACATCAACCGATGATGAATGAGAAGCTCTAAATCCGACTTCCCAGACATGCTCCTCCACAATTTTTAGATACAATACTACTTCAACATCATCGACGCCAAGTAAGTGTGCATAAAGCGAATCTGAAGGTCGATCTGATGTTTTAAAGAGGGTAAGATCTTCAGGTTCTTCAATCACGAGCATCAATCTTCCCTCGAGTAATGGCTTTGCTCGGAGTAGGAGTCTTCCTAGAAATTGTTGTGATGCAAAGGTATTTCCACCTTCCATTCGATTAAATATCTCATTAGGGGAAACCCCTAACTCTACAAGTTCGCCCATAAGATGGAAAGTTTCTCCTCGATATGGTCCGATAAATTTAAGAAATCCGGTATCAGTAGCGAGTCCAAAGAAGATATGGTCCGCAATCTCATAGGTCATCTCTATCTCAAATGCCTTATAGAATTGCATGATACAGAGCGTTGTCGAGAACGATTTGGGGACAATATAAGAATAATCCCCAAATTTTGAACCTGAAGCGTGGTGGTCGACTGTTAGTACTGTAAGCCCTTGAATCTCTTCTCCTAAATAACCGATTCTATCAAGTGTTGAGCAGTCTACCAATACAACCAAAGGATTCTTTGCGTGCAATTGTGTATCTACATGCGGTGCAAATAAAGGCTCGTATTGTTTTATTTCTTTTCTAGAGAATGGACCAGCATTTACCAGATGTACCTCGAGGCCAAGTCGTTGAAGAAGCTTCTGCATGGCAATCTGTGAGTGGATACAATCGCCATCCGGCCCAACATGACCAATCACAATCGCTACAGAACGACTTTTAATTTCTTCAATAATTTCGGTTGATACTTCTGGATAGGTAAACATGTATAAAGCTCCAGTTACGCTGTTTCTGCAGGATCTTCCTCAAGCTCAGGAAGGGTTGCATTCTCAACCGTACCACGATTTACAACTACACGTTTTATTCCAGTTCGAGAGGGTATATCATACATGACTTCAATCATAATATTTTCAACAATTGACCGGAGTCCACGTGCACCAGTTTTCTGAGTGATAGATTTCTCTGCAATAGCTTCAATTGCCTCCGGAAGAAATACCAGCTCGACTTTATCGAGTTTCAAGGAAGCTGCATATTGTTTGATGATAGAATTTTTTGGTTCAGTGATAATTCTCATAAGATCTTCTTTTGTGAGGTGATTTAATGAGACGTGAATAGGTAATCGACCGATAAATTCAGGAATCAGACCAAACTTCACAAGATCATCTGGATGTAATTGTTTAAACAGATCAGTTAATTCTCTATCTGCTGTACCAATTAATTTAGCTCCAAAGCCCATCTGATGTGCAGAAACGCGTTTTTCAATCACTTTATCGAGCCCTACGAATGCACCACCACAGATAAATAAAATATTTCGCGTATTTATTTTAAGCATTTCCTGGTTTGGATGTTTGCGTCCGCCTTGTGGTGGTACACTTGCATCAGTTCCTTCTATAATTTTCAAAAGAGCCTGTTGCACGCCTTCACCGGAAACATCTCGAGTAATCGAAACATTTTCGCTCTTCTTGGCAATTTTATCAATCTCATCAATAAACACAATACCATGTTCGGCAGCAGTAATATCATCATTTGCATTCTGAATCAATTTTAATAAGATGTTCTCAACATCTTCACCCACATATCCTGCTTCGGTAAGAGTAGTGGCGTCAGCGATTGCAAACGGTACTTGAAGCTTTTGAGCAAGTGTTTTCGCAAGAAGCGTTTTCCCAGTTCCTGTGGGGCCTATGAGCAGGATATTCGATTTATCCATCTCTAAGCCTTCGGCTTTGAACTGATCCTGATATTTTACACGTTTATAGTGATTATATACAGCAACAGACAATACCTTCTTTGCTTCGTCCTGCCCTATAACATAATCATCGAGATATGAGTTGATTTCCTTAGGTGTTGGGATTTCTCCAAGAAAATCTTCTGAGACCGAGGTATGACTAGGATCTGCTTTGAGAATATCATTGCATGTGTGTATGCAATCCTCACAGATTGCCACACCTGGACCATCAATGAGTCGTTTCACCTCTTTAGAACTTCTTCCGCAGAAGGAACAGACTTTATTATTGCGTGCCATTATACACTCCTATGTAATCCTATTCATTATTTGGTCAGCCAAACCATACGAGACAGCCTCTTCAGCCGTGAAAAAGTAATCGCGTTCAATATCTGAGGCTATGGTTTCATAACTTCTGCCAGTGTGTTTAGCGAAATATTCAACACTAAGTTTTTTAATTCTTAGTAGCTCACGGGCATGAATAGAAATATCTGATACTTGTCCATTTACACCTCCCCACGGCTGGTGAATCATCACTCTTGCAGAAGGGAGAATATTTCGTTTGCCAGCAGTTCCTGCAGCGAGTAATAATGCTCCCATGGAAGCTGCTTGGCCGAGACAAATCGTTTGAACATCACATTTTATATATTGCATTGTATCGTAAATTGCGAGCCCGGCAGTAACACTGCCACCAGGACTATTTATATAGAGACTGATATCTTTTGTAGGATCTTCTGACTCAAGGAATAGAAGTTGAGCTACCACAATGTTTGCGGAAGCAGCAGTGACTTCTTCGCCAAGAATAATAATGCGGTCGCGAAGAAGTCGTGAAAAAATATCAAAAGAACGTTCTCCCACTCCCGAGTGTTCAATTACGACCGGGACGAGGGATGAGCGGGGATTCTGTATCTGATCTGACATGTAGCCTCCGTTAGTCACGTGCGATTAATGCTGATGATCGGCCATGAAATCATCATATGAAATGGCTTCACCCTCAGTAATCGTATTATGTTCCAACAGAAAATCTCCAGCTTTTTTAATTTTCATATCATCTTCAATCATAGTCTTATAGTATGCTTTCGTATTTTCGTCGGTAACTTCCTGTAACTGTCTCTCTACTTCAGCTTCCAGTTCTTTTTCATCGACAGTGAAAGCTTCTTTCTCTTTAATTTTTTCCATAAGCAGCTGCACCTGGATGTTTTTCTCAGCAGGTCCTCTCCAGGAAGCTGTAAAATCATCTTTTGACTGTCCCTGGAATTCTAGAAATTTAAGAATCTGGTCTTCTGGCATTCCCGATTGAGATACAAATCGTCTCCATGAGGAATCAACTTCCATTTCAATCATTGATTGGGGAACAGGTATTGTTACATCCTCAAGAATCTTATCTACAAGTTTCTGCAGCTTTGTTTCTTTTAGATGACTCTCAAGACTCTTTTCTAATTTTCCCTTAGTTGCCGTTACAAGATCATCTACAGTTTTGTATTCTTCACTCACATCCTGTGCAAATTCATCGTCCAACTCAGGTATATCGCGAACTTTTATCTGCTTAACTTCAATTGTAATTGATACGGTCTTTCCTGCATATTCCGGATATTCTGCATCTTCGGGAAATGTTGTTTCAATGGTTTTAGTCTCACCCTTTTTCATGCCGACAATCTGATTATCAAATTTATAGAAATTTGTTTCACTGCCAACGGTGAAGACGTAATCCTTTCTATCGGTTCCCGCTACTTCATTTCCCTCAGCATCGAGTTCAACATAGTCAACGGTAATAATATCACCCTGTTCTACTGACTTGTCTTTCTCGATAACAAGTGCATTCTGCTCTCTCAGTTTATCGATTTCTTTGGTAATGATATCTTCTGTAATTTCTACTTTTGGTGCTTCAACTGACAATTCGGTATAGGTGGGTAATGTAAATATTGGCATGATGTCGTACGTAACAGCAAACTCAAGATCTTTGTCTATATCAGTTGAAATATTCTCTTCGTCAACAAGACTTGGAGAACTGTATGGAAGAGGTTTATAGGAATCCTCAACCTGTGTCAAAGCCTCTTTAACGGCGTCATCAATAATCGTGTACACACTTTCTTCACGCATTGCTGGTCCAAATTTTTGCTCTAAAACCGATGCAGGAGCCTTTCCTTTTCGGAAGCCGGGTAGTTGAAGACTCTTTGTGTATTTTTGCAACACTTTGGTATACGATTCGGCTACCGCTTCCTGTTTTACCTTAATGGTAAGCTCCACGGCAGATTTTTCAAGTTCTTTGACTTTCTGTTCAGCTATCATCCTATTTCTTTCCTCTTTCTCTGTGGTGTCTCTATAGTAAGCATGCCAAAGCACCTCGGCAAGGGCAATGCGGTATAACAGAACCAATAATAGCAAATACTGAATAAAAAAGCGACCCGGCAATCCGGATCGCTCTTGAGCGAGAGACGGGATTTGAACCCGCGACATCCACCTTGGCAAGGT
>CAZTUL010000082.1:0-8521 GCA_964616275.1 uncultured Spirochaetaceae bacterium
TCCCTGCTGATTCGATGGTGCTGCAAGGAGCTCAAGACTCTGTGCATTAATAACCACTTTGCTTCGATTCTGCCCGGTCTGTTGATCGGTCCAAGACTGTTGCTTCAGCCTTCCTTGGATTGCAACCTGTCTACCTTTGGTGAGATACTGCTGCAAACCCTCTGCCTGTTTGCCCCATAAGGTGATATCAAAGAAATGACCTTTATCACTCCACGATCCATCCTGCTGCTTCATCGATTCATTGCATGCAATCGATATGTTCGACACAGGTGTTCCACTGTTTGTGTATTTCAATTCTGCATCCCTGGTGAGTCTTCCCACTAAGATTACTTGGTTAATATCAGTGCTCATACCGCTTTGCTCCTTTTCATATCGATGTAGGTAATTCCCAGTGCATAGGCTTGCCATGCATCCGCAGAGAACCCGTAGAAGAATCCAGGATCGCCCTTGGTCCCTTTCCCGTAGTTACGTGTCCCCGGAGAGAAACGATCAACTAAAGCCTGTCGGATATTGCTGTCCTTAGCCCGTACAGAATTACAGAGATTCATCTTTACGGTCTTTCTCGGCATCGTTTCGACTGTCAGACCTTCCTGGAGAAACATCTCGATGTACCGTCCGATCCAGATGCAAGTCTCGAAAACATCCTTACCGGCTGGCATCCCAGTCCCATAGTGGGCTACCATCTCGATCACTACACGACTCTCCAGCATGTGATCCGCCAAAATATCCATGATCGATTCGTTCTCAAACTTCCCCACCAAAATCGGTCGGTATGTCTCAGCTTCGATGATGCATACCCCGCTCTTCACCGGACCGGGATCTATCGCAATTAACCTCTTCATGCATCCTCCCCAAAGAGATTCTCCTGTCCCTCTTCCAGAGGTAATTGTGCCCGCTTGCCTCTCACGAACTCTTCGGCTTCTTGAACTGCTACCAGCATGAGTTCAGTTTCCTCAGCATTCAGAAATCCCGGCCATTCTTCAGGTTCTTTTCCCTCCCAAAACTCAGGATCATTGGATTCGCGGATTTTGGGAGTGGTGATCTTGTGCCCGACCAGATTGGCTGTATAGATCCCGGTGATCCGATACCACTGCCCGGTGTCATCCTTTCCGGATTCAAATCCGGTTACCATCGTCCTTTCCTTAACAGATTCAAACTGCATTCTCCTGACGAAGGTTTCTTTGAGCTTCGCCAGTGCCTTGAGCAGATCCTGTGAGGGATCCTCTTCGGTCTTGATGCGGAAGTCTCCAGCCTCAGTCGAGTAATCGACAAGAACCATCTTGGTATCGATCTTCAGTTTTGTTATTTCCATGATTATTCCTCTTGTAATTCAAAGCCCACTTCCGAAGCCAACATATGCGTGGTCTCAATAAGGATCGCGCACTCTTTCGTTGAAGAATCGGCTTCGGAGATTCCCATGACACGACCGTAGATATCCATCTGTACCGTGCCATCCGGTTTAACCAACATCGGGTATCCCATCCCGACCGCCCGGCATTTTACTTCCAGCTTGATCAGTTCGAACGGCATTCCCGTGAACTCCGCAATCTGCTGGATGTGTCCGTTCAGGTGGTGGGATTGTGAACGATCTCCAGTAGTCCGAGGCTTCCTCGGAGTTTCGATCGTCACGGTCACATACCCGTTGTGTTTGGCTTCGGATAAGCTCAGGATCTCCCTGAGCCTATCCTTCATATTCCTGGGAGCCACCAGACCGATGCTGTCCTGATGGCATGTCCACGAAAGCTTCAAAACGGCATCTTCTCCTTCAAGGTCTTTCCTTTGGCTATTGCGACCATAGGATTGTTTTTCAGTCTTCGGTTGGCCATGAAGTAGTAGACCAGCACCAGATAGTTGAATAGTTGAGTATATCGCTCGATATCCTTCTCAATTGGTACGAACCTCGGTTCTCCAGTCTCTTTGTTCAGGTGGAGAATTGCCAAATTCTCGATAGGTTCCTGGCCTTCTTCCAGCATCTCGTTATATGCTTGGCGATATGCACAGACTTGATATTTCTGCTCATCCCATACCCCTTTGGAGGTCTTGAAATCGATGAGATAAAGGTGACCATTGACCCGAGCAATCGCATCAAACCGTCCTGCATAACCGCGTAGAATCGAAAAAACCTCCACCTCGGACTGGATCCATTCAACATGATTCTTTGATTCCCATGAAAGGAAAGCTTCAAATCCATTCTTTGCAGCTTCACTGGTCAAGGAAGGATACGGATCCTGACCAGCGATATACATCTGGATCGCGTGGTGACATTGTGTTCCGGCATCGGCAGCAGTATCGCGTTTGATGGTGAAGGCTTTCCTGGCTTGTTCAAGAACATCCTCACCCCTATGCACATCGATCGGATCCTTCAGTGCCTCAAGATTCTCCTTGATAAAATCGACTGCACAGTTGGAAGCCCATTGGAGCAATGCGGGTTTGTCCAAAATCCCGGTGATGGTGGTAACCGATGGATACTGAATCCCGTTCAACTCGTATGCCATCACTTGCCCCCTATAAATGCTTTTGCTCGTTCAATGACTTCCTGAGCAACCGAGTAGGTTGCAGGAGATGCAGACATCAGTCTGAGATAATCAGCTCCGGGTCCGTCCATCTTTTCGGCAAGGACCAGCATCTCTTTCTTTTGTTCGAGTGTTGCCTCACGATCGGTACCAGCAGGAATTGTTTCGTTTTCAACAGGTTTGGATGGCTCTTCCTGAACGGGATCACTCGACTGAACAGGTGGTTCCTCGTCAGGTAATGGCATCATTGCAGCCATGAGATCTTGCCACCCATTCTTCTCGCTCACATCGACAGTCATGGGAACTCTTCCCGTCCTGTCCTTAGAATCGAAGGATCCCCCCTGAGCTGGGGTATACAGAACTCGTGCAACAGTATCGCCACGTTTCTGGATCCCCATATAGGAAATGACATCAACAATGTTCGGGATCTCATCGGATAGTTTTGTAGCTACCTGGATCCGATGCTCCAGACCGTTATCTGTCGAGATCTCGGTAACGTGGGAAACAATGATGATGTTCTTACCAGTGTCTCTCAGCCATTTGATGAAGTTACGCATCTGCTTCTTCACCTCGCCCCATCCAGCCATAGTGAGTCCACCATCACTGGCACGATATTTGGCTCCCTTGATCTCATCGGATTCCATCAGCTTATCCATCGCTTCACCAAGAGGATCAATGACAACTGTCTCGTATCCTCTGATGATATTCGCCAGATCCTTCTTGTCCTGAGTCGTCAACCACTTCTGAAGCCTGATAACATCAGCAGTAATACCTCGTTCTCCCAGATATTTTGTTCCGTTCTCGAAATCAAGTATCAGTGGCTTGGGAGCGGATGCGGCGAAAGTTGTCTTGCCAACTCCACCCTTCCCGTATACAATCATGACGAGATTGTCCTCGGCTTTGATTGCTTTCGTGTTTTCAATGGTCATACGGCTTTCTCCTTTTGGTCGGGTGTTGCAGCATCCGACTTTTTTATCGATTCGAGATCGATTTCGAGATCAATGATCTTCTTCTTGCTCAGGAGCCAGCATTCCTTAAATTGATCTCGTTCTCTCTCCACCATGTTTAATCGACTCTTAAGGTCGGCTTTCTCATCCTTCTCATTTTCCAACTCAGCATTAAGAGCGAACTTCTCTTCTTCCAGATCCTCGACTCTCATCCGGTGCCAATCCAGATCATCCTGATACTCACAATCCTTTGCACTTAGTTCCTGTCGAGTCTGCAGAATGATCCCCATTGTCTGACTGGCCATCTGTGCCACCCAGCTTTTTGCCATATCGTCACTCTTCATCGTGACCTCCTTGTTATTACTCATCGGCCCTGTCCCTTTGGCCCGAGGCCGATCTTCTCTCTGTTTGTATCCTTCCGCCAGTGGTATACTGGAGTGTCAAATCGCATATCCCGAAAGACAGAAGGAGAAATGTCAATGATTCAGAAAACCCCTCTTAAATGTCCAAACAAGGACTGCAAGTCCCACACTGAGCGAAATGGGCAGCTCTTGCTCGATTGGAAACCGATCGGTGGCCCTGGCAGTATGAACACGTTGTACGTTGTTTGGTACTGCGCTGATTGCAGGACCGCCATATCCATAACAGCAGCGAACCAGAACTAGGACCATTGGTTTCCCTTGGTGAAGAACTTATAGCTCGCGTTGGTAGTACGAGGTTCTGGTAACACCATGCCTTCCTCTTGCCCATCGTCATATAAATAGTCCAAATCGAAGTGAAAGTTTTTCAGTAGGTACCCGCTCTTCATCAGATTCTCGGCGAGACGTTTCACGTAATCTAAGAATTCGGCTGGTGGCACCATATTGATCTCGATGCTCTTTACCGTATCTCCCGCATCTTGGGTAATCTCCATGCATTCCTCCTTTAAAGGTGCCCGTTTCTGTGGGACGCCGGGCCAGCGCTCGTCATTTCGGCCCATGACCAACTGACTCACGTTCTTCATCACTCATCGATCCCACTTTCACGATCATGTACAGGCCGAGAACAATAAGGACCAAAAGCAATCCCAATACGATTTGTAAAAATGTTCCCATAGGACCTCCTGAAAATCTGGCACGTTTTGCGGATCTCCCGGTGTGCCACCCCGGCCAATGAAGGATTGACGCAATCCCCGTCCGACTTTGATGCGTATAACGATGTCCATTTGGAGTACGTCACCCATACGGGCTGACGTTAGGTTCCGGACGACTCTCCGGAAGGAGTTGCAACTACAAGGGAGTGCTGCAAGTTCTTCCTATCTGCCAAAAATCAACGGCGATCTGCCGTGTTGTTCGCATATATGAAGGTCATGTCTTCAACCTTTGATCGGGGAAACCTCCAATCCTTCCCTACCCGCTTCGCATCACATTCTCCAAGCCTCGCCATGCGGGAAAGTTTCTCCTTGGAAATTCCTGTGATCTGTTGGGCTTCAGCTGTAGTGATCCATTCGTCCTTGATGAATGGCTGTTCTATCTGCATTGAGGCTAAGACTTCATTCACCGCATTCTGATAAGCAGCAGAAGCTTGAACCAGCTTCTCAAAAGCAGATTGGTCGATAGTGATTGATTGATTTCTCATCTCGTTACCTCAGTTGGTTTGAAGCTCCAATCGCCTGTGGTATGATTGATTTATCAACATCTATCAGCCACATGGCGAAGGAGCAATAAATGCCTACAAATATGTTCGGACACGTATGCCTTCCTGGCTTAGGCAGCAATGAGGTAGTCTGCTCAAAGTGTGAAAAACATTTACAAGTGATCGTCCTAAAGAATGAAAGCGTTCCTACTGGTACTGGAGCATTTGCCTCAGGAAATATACGTGCAGATGTCATCGTATGCTCCCATTGCGGTGCTGTTGTTTCAGTAATTCCGCATCGGTAAAACGGACATTGATTTGATAAACTTGCGTAGATTGTCCTGTGTATTTTGCTTCACACTCATATGGAGCGAGGCTCAATTCTTCTGCTTTTTCCATTAGCACGGCAATTAGAACAGTAAGTTTTTCATTGAAAGTCATTACTTCTCCTCCAACAAAAAAGAGGCACCACCCACCCGTGATGGTTCACGGACAGACGATGCCTCTTGAGTTTCATTGTTCATTGATGAAAGGACTGACTGGGCTTTCTCGATTATTGCTCGGCGGTAGAATTCGGATTGTCTAAGACCGAGAACTTTCCCAGCTTTACGAGCTTCTTCTTTCTCTTTCTGTGAAAGAAGAGCGACTCTTACCATTTGACTATCTATGCTTTTGCATGTTCGTTTCGTGTTCATGTAGGTAAACTAACATGCTTTTGCATATTTGTCTACAACCTTGTTTACTTTTTCTATGCAAATGCATAAAAATGGTGTAAACTATTACTATGAAAATTGATGCAAGTGCTTTCTGGGAGAGATTTGACTCTCTCATGAAAGAAAAGTTCTCTGACCTTGGTGATTTTTGTGAGGTTGCTGGACTGAACTACAACACCATCATCTCTCAGAGACAACGGAAATCGGTTCCAAAGATTGAACAACTTATAGACATGTCTAAAGCTTTGGAAACAGCACTCGACTACCTCATCTCCGGAAAAGAATCCTCAGATCCCTTAACACTTATCCTCAATAGCAACCCCACCATCAAAAACCTCACCTTCAGACTCACTAGATGCGATACCGAACAACTCCACTGTGTAAACAGCTTGCTTAACACCTGGAGGATTGATCGGATGCCGGGGGAAGGCGTGAGTCAGGGGGCGATTCTTGCGTGATCTACAAGTTTCCGAGTGGAGGGGTTGGGTGAGGAAATTAATTTGAAGGTAGAATCCCGAAAAACCGTTCTACCTTAATTAAGAGGGAACAGATGGATCCTGATACATTAAAAATTATTAAAGCAACTACAAGTTCAGGTGCAAAGGAATTAGTTGCACAAATATTTAATCTCATTCGATCGCCAATAACCCAGAATGCTATAATTAAGCGACAGATATCAAATAGTGAAGCAAACTTAAAGAGAATGGAGATTGATTACGGTCTATCACGAGAACAAGCTCAAGAACTAAACAGAGATATGGTAGTGTGGAGAGAATTAAACTACTTGGATATTGTAAAGAAAGCACTCCCGGAAATTATTGATACCTCTTCTTTAAAAAACGTAAGCAAAGATTGGATAGTATTTCATCACGACAAGGCTTCAATATGTTCAGATGATAATTTGCAAAATATTTGGGCAAAGATATTAGCTGGAGAGATTAATTCTCCAGGAAGATTTTCTAGATATACATTAAATGTTCTCGATCTCATTGAGCCTGAAAATGCAAAGGATTTTTCAATGCTAGGCTCTTTTTGTTTCGATATTGAAGGTGAGAAGGATATTGCCTTTTTTCAGTCAAGTAGAAATTATGATGTCCAAAGCTTGTTACCATATTCAAGACTATTGGATCTAGAATTGTTTGGCTTAATTGAAATTTCGAAAGGATTTAGTGCGGGAAGAATATGTCATTTTAATTCTGAGATTGTGAACATCAACTATTTTGATAAACACTTCCAGATTAGAACAAGAAATGATGAACAAAAACTTGTTGACCTTGGATTGGTCCGTTTAACAAAAGTTGGCAGAGAACTGCTTCCTATCTGTGGGGCAGAACCGAACGAAGATATACTAGAAATGACAATTCAACAGTGGAAAGAACACAATTCACCGATTGTTGAAGACATTAATAAACCCTAAAGTACTTCGACGATAGAACAATACCACCTGACCGGAGCGAACAAGGCCATTGAACAGAAGAGTCCTTGTTACAAAACAGGATATTGCGAACATGTCTGGACACAGGCTTCAAATGGCACATAACAGCAACCGGTATTCAAACTCAGTCAGACGACATTTAGTACACTATTGATAACCTCTAATGATTTTTCTTTCATGAAACTGTTTACCATGATTATAATTAAATGATTTAAATGAAATTATCAAAAATATTTATTGAATCTAGTGGTATGTGAGAGTGAGACTTTTATATTTATTCCACTGGTATCATAGGTTTTCAGTTGCTGCCCTGTATGGGGTTGTGAATTAAAATACTATTGCTGTACTTCTGAGACCTGCATTCAAAAAAGGAATGGGGTATGTCCAAAGAGGGGGAATGGTACGAATGGATATTTCGACAATTGAATTCCGGAAATGTATTTATCATGAGATTCTTCATTTGGAAACTGACAGGGTTGTAAGACCACCCATTTATGAAGAAGAACTACTAGCTCTAGACGGTCAGACAGAACGTCTATTTAGAAAAAGACTTGTCGAAGCCTTAGGAAGGGACTCTCGTTGCATATCGCTAATTGAGGGAAAGGAGTCAATCTTACCTAAAGTACAATTTCTATTGAACTCAACAAAGGATGATCAATTTATTTCCTGTTCGAAAGAAATAGCCGAGCATCTAGCGAAGAACCAAAAGACACGAGTTATCCCAGGAGGCATTCTCTTTGTAGTCTCAGGAGTTGCTGGCATTGATGATAATCCATTCGTCGCAATTATGAAAAGTGAAACTCAGAATGGTTTGGCAAAACAGAAGTTAGAGTCCGGAAAGACCAGCCTTCAATATATAAACGACCTCCTCATGACAAAAGAAAAGAAGCTTTATAAAGTAGGGATGTTTGTGAAGATTGTAGGAGGATATGAAATCCTAGTATATGACGAGTCAATGAATACGAAGGAAACCTTGCAACCCACAACATACTTTTATCGGGACTTTCTAGGATGTGAAGTTGCCCCAACAAATAGCGCTTATACACTTGAATTCTATAAACAGTCGAAGGATCTGATTAGAAAATCAAGTTGGAGTGACAATAGGAAAGTTGAAGTTGCAGACGGTCTTTATTCCTACTTGAAGCTGGATCAGAATCAGACAGCGAGTGTACAAGAGTTTGCAAATAGATACTTAGCAAATGATGATGAAATAGAATACTACACATCAGGATTTAGCGGGTTACCTTGTGCACGCAAAGCGTTCCAGAAAGATTTAACGCACCTTAAAACTAAGTTAAA